>NZ_ATLP01000043.1:0-98750 GCF_000416215.1 Pseudomonas sp. CF161 | reverse complement strand
CGGCCCGGCAGGCCAGCAAGGCGGTGTCCAGGCTGCTGCCGGTGAAGGCCGCATGCTCGGCGTCCAGCACCACCGCATCGAGGCCGGCGCCCCCGGCAATCTCAATGCCGGCGTGGGCCGGGGTCTTGATGAAACTGCTCAGCAACGGCTCGCCGTCGAGCAACCGCTGACGCCAGGTCGGGCTGCTCATAGGGCACCGGATTCACGGGGCGCGGGGGCGCTGAATTCCGCGGCCTGATACTCCACCAGGTGCTGGTAGTCGCCACGCATTGGCGAGAACACGTCGAGGTTCATCACCACCTCGTCGCCCAGGGGCTCGGCGTAATGCACCACGTGGGGCGGGATGCGCAGCATGCTGCCCGGGCCGCCCTCGACCACTTCGTCACCCAGGTGAAAGCGCACCCGACCCTGCACGATGATCACCAGTTGCTCGAAGGTGTGGCTGTGGGGGAACACGTCCATCCCCGGGGTCAGCCAGTTCATTACGCAAAGGGTGTCGTCGCCGCGAAAGCCGACGCGCTCCACCCCCTTGCGCACGGTTTCGCGGGGCAGGTCATTCCAGTTGTGCAGCAGGGCCTGGGCCAGGTTCATGGTGCATCTCCTCAGTCTTCGGGGCCGCGCAGGCGGGCTTTCCGATTTTGTTTTTGTTTCTTTCTGAAGAATAGTGTTTCTTCAGTCGATAAAAGCTACTCCCGAAAAACCGGCCCCGTCAACTGCCCGCCAATAACTTTTAAAGCCCGCTGCAATGACTTGACAGGGGCAAAAGCTGCGCCCTAGGATTGTGTCTTTCAAGAAAATATCGTTTCGCACAGAAGAATATAAGGCGAAACCTTTCCAGCAGCGCGAGGAGCCACGATGCGTGTTATCCAATCCATCCTGATCGACGGCCACTGGTCCAGTGGCAGCCATGAACAACAGGGCGCCGTGTTCAATCCGGCCACCGGCGAGCAGATCGCCAGCCTGGGTTTCGCCAGCCCGGCGGACCTCGACCTGGCCCTGGCCGCGGCCGCCAGGGGGTTTGAGGTCTGGCGCAAGACCTCGGCCTACGAGCGTTCGAAAATCCTGCGCCGGGCCGCCGACCTGGTGCGCGAGCGTTCCCAGGCCATTGCCGAACTGATCACCCTGGAGCAGGGCAAACCCCTGGCCGAAGCACAGATGGAGGCCTTTGGTGCCGGCGACCATATCGACTGGTACGCGGAAGAAGGGCGCCGGGCCTATGGACGGGTGATTCCGCCGCGCCAGCGCGGTGCCCGGCAGATCGTGCTGCGCGAGCCGATTGGCCCGGTGGCGGCCTTCAGCCCGTGGAATTTCCCGGTCAGCCAACTGGTGCGCAAGATTGCCGGTGCCCTGGCTGCCGGATGTTCGATCATCGCCAAGGGCCCGGAAGAAACCCCTTCGTCCTGTATCGAGCTGTGCCGGGCGTTCCAGGATGCCGGGGTGCCGCCCGGGGTGTTGAACCTGGTGTTTGGGGTGCCAGCGCAGATTTCCGAGTACCTGATCCACTCGCCGGTGATCCGCAAGATCTCCTTCACCGGCTCGGTGCCGGTGGGTCGTGCCCTCGGGGCCCTGGCCGGGCAGCAGCTCAAGCGTTGCACCCTGGAACTGGGCGGGCATGCGCCGTTCATTGTCTGCGATGACGTGGATGTCGAGGCTGTGGCGGCCCTGGGCGCCGGCCTGAAGTTTCGCAATGCCGGGCAGATCTGCGCCTCGCCGACCCGTTTTTTTGTCCAGCGCAGTGTCTATCCGCAGTTTGTCAGCGCCTTCTGCAAGGCCGGCGCGGCCTTGAGGGTGGGCGCCGGCAACCTGGCCGACACCCAGATGGGCCCCTTGGCCAATCCGCGCCGGGTGGCGGCGATGCAGGCCTATGTCGACGATGCCCTGGCCGTGGGCGCGACCCTGGCCACAGGCGGGCGCCCGTCCGAAGCGCCGGGTTTCTACTTTGCGCCCACGGTCTTGACGGATGTGCCGGACAACGCCCGGGTGATGCACGAAGAACCCTTTGGTCCGATTGCCTCGATCGTGCCGTTCGATGACCTGCAACAGGTGATCGACCAGGCCAACGCCTTGCCCTTCGGCCTCGCCGCCTTTGCCTTCACCCGCTCGATCGCCCGCGCCACCCTGCTGGCCGACGAGCTGCAAAGCGGCATGGTCTCGATCAACCACTTTGGCATCGCCGCGCCGGAAACCCCCTTTGGCGGGATCAAGGACAGCGGTTATGGCAGCGAGGGTGGCAGCGAAGGCCTGGACGCCTACCTGACCACCAAGTTTGTCAGCCAGGTCGGCTGAGGCCGGTCGCGACGTTTGAGGAGTGTTGCCATGGACACCCATGACTTTATCGTCATCGGCGCGGGCTCGGCCGGCTGCGCGCTGGCGGCCCGGCTGGTGCAGGCCGGCAAGCGCGTGCTGTTGCTGGAGGCCGGCCCGGCGGACAACCATCCGTACATCCACATCCCGGGGACCTTTGTCCGGGTCCACGGCACGTGCCGCACCTGGATGTACAAGACCGAGGCCGAGCCTTTCGTCAACGGACGCCAGGTTTACATTCCCCAGGGGCGAACCCTGGGGGGCGGCAGCTCGGTCAACGCGATGATCTACATCCGTGGCCAGGCCGAAGACTACGAGCAGTGGCGCGACGCCGGGTGCCCGGGCTGGGGCTGGCAGGATGTGTTGCCAGTGTTTCGCCGCTCCGAGGCCAATGCCCGCCTGGGCGGCGAGTTGCACGGGCAGGGCGGGCCCCTGAAGGTCAGCGACCCGCGCCATCGCCACCCCTTGAGCGAGGCGTTCGTCAGCGCCGCGCAGCAGGCCGGGGTGCCGCTGAGCCAGGATTTCAATGGGCCGCGACAGGAGGGGGTGGGGTTCTATCAGACCACCACCGCCGACGGGCGCCGGGCCAGTTCCGCCGCGACCTATTTGCGCGCGGTGCGCCACAGCCCGCTGCTCAAGGTGCTGACCGGGATGCACGTCACCCGCCTGCTGCTGGAAGGGCGGCGGGTGGTGGGCGTCGAAGCCCGCAGCCAGGCGGGCGCCTTGCAGCGGTTTGCCTGCAACGCTGAGGTCATCCTCAGTGCCGGGGCCATCGCCTCGCCGAAAATCCTCCTGCTGTCGGGCATCGGTCCGTTGCAGCATCTGCACGACATGGGCATCCCCCCGGTGCTCGACCTGGACGGCGTGGGGCGCAACTTCCAGGACCACTTGAGCGCCTCGGTCTACGGCCAGACCCGTGAGCCCATCAGCCTGCTGGGCCACGACAAGGGGCTCAAGGCGCTGAGCCACGGCTGGCAGTACCTGGCCCGGCGCCAGGGCCTGCTGGCGTCCAACGTGGTGGAGAGCGGCGGCTTTGTCGACACCCGTGGCTGTGGCCGGCCCGACGTGCAATACCACGTGGTGCCGGCCCTGGTCGGGGATGTCGATCGCTTGCCGCCGGCGGGCCATGGCATCTCGGTCAACCCCTGTGCGCTGCGCCCCAAATCCCGGGGCCGGCTGCTGTTGCGCAGCCGCGATCCGTTCGACCCGGTGTCTCTGCGGGCCAATTACCTCAGCGACCCGGATGACATGCTGACCCTGATTGCCGGGGTCAGGCTGGCGCAGAAGATCATGCGTGCGCCGGCCCTGGCGCGCCTGCTCAGCGGCCCGTTGCTGCTGGCCGATCGTGACGATGTGCCGGAGCAGGACTACGCCGACTATGTGCGCAGCGTGGCCAAGACCGTGTTCCACCCGGCGGGCACCTGCAAGATGGGCAGCGACGCCCAGGCGGTGGTCGCTGCCGATCTGCGGGTGCGCGGCATCGACGGCCTGCGGGTCGCCGATGCCTCGGTGATGCCAAGCATCGTCAGCGGCAACACCAATGCGCCGAGCATCATGATCGGCGAGCGCTGCGCCGACTTTATCCTGCAGCGCCCGGCCGCCTGATTCCCCGGGATGCCGGGGCGCGGCGCCGATTCTCTACAACAACAATAAAGAGAACCTCGATGAACCTACTTTCGCGCAGCACCTTCGACAACGAGCCCGACTGGCGGCTGTACAACAAGATTGCCTGGCGCATCCTGCCGTTTCTGTTTGTGTTGTACGTGGTGGCGTTTCTCGACCGGGTCAATGTGGGGTTCGCCAAGTTGCAGATGGCCGCCGACATCGGCCTCAGCGACCTGGCGTTCGGCTTTGGCGCCGGGGTGTTTTTCATCGGCTACTGCCTGTGCGAGATCCCCAGCAACATGCTCCTGCAAAAGCTCGGTGCACGGTTCTGGATCGCGCGGATCATGGTGGTGTGGGGGCTGCTGTCGATCTCCATGATGTTTATCCAGACCCCCACCGCCTTCTACGTGCTGCGCTTTTTGCTGGGCATGGCCGAAGCCGGGTTCTACCCCGGGGTGGTGCTGTACATGACCTACTGGTTCCCGTCCTGCGCACGTTCCCAGGGCATGGCTTATTTCAACCTGGGCATCGCCATGGCCGGGGTGCTGGGCAGCCCGCTGTCGGGCTGGATCATGCAGAACTTTGCCGGCGACCTGGGGCTGGCCGGCTGGCAATGGCTGTTTTTGCTGGAGGGCCTGCCGGCGGTGATCCTGGGGTTTGTGGTGTTTTTCTACCTGGATAACGGGCCCGGCCAAGTCAAGTGGCTGAGCCCGGCGCAAAACCTGCGGGTGCAGGCGCAATTGCGTGAAGAGCGCCAGCGCAACCAGGGCCAGGGGGCCGACCACCGTTTTCGCGCGGCCTTCGTCAACAAGGGCATCTGGTGCCTGATCATCACCAACTTCACCTTGCTCTGCGGCACCTATGGCGTGTCGTTCTGGATGCCGCAGATCGTCAGGAACCTGGGGGTGCAGAGCCTGTTCGATACCGGCCTGATCGCGGCGATTCCGTTTGCCGTGGCCTCGGTGTGCATGATTGTGGTCAGCAAGCATTCGGACAAGACCCGCGAACGGCGCTGGCACGGCACCCTGTGCGTGGTGGCGTCGGCCTGCGGGCTGATTTTCAGCGGGCTGTTCCATGACAACGCCTACCTGTCCCTGGCCGGGTTGAGCCTGGCGATGGCCGGTGGCTTGTCGGCGTTCTGCGTGCTGTGGGCGCTGCCCGGGGTCTTGCTGACCGGCACCGCCGCTGCGGCCGGGATCGCCCTGATCGCCACCGTCGGCAACCTCGGCGGTTATGCCAGCCCGTTCATGATGGGCTGGGTCAAGGACAGCACCGGGCACCTGGAATACGGCCTGTATGTGTTGGCGGCCATTACCCTGCTGGGGGCGGTGAGCATGTTCGCCGTGCCGCAGCTGCGAAGCGGGGCACGGCTGGCGCCAGGGGGCAGGCCACTCAAAGTCTGAATCGACGACGGCGGCCAGGTCACACCCGGAGCGCGTTTTCCCCAGGGAAAGCGCGCTCCGGGTGTTGTGCGTTGTGCAATCAGCTGTTTCTTCAGGCGATACAATCGGCAAGAATAGCGAAATGCTTTTTCGGCGAAGAGCGGGGCAGGAACGGGGTTCCTGCCCCCATGCGACACAGACAGAGGTGAACAGTGAAGGCAGAAGATAAGGATGGCAAAGAAGGCGCCAGCAGTGGCCCGGTGCTGCTGGAGTCGGTGGAAATGGTGTTCCGCCTGCTCGACGAACTGACCGCTGCCCGGCGTCCGCTGGGGGTGACCGAGCTGGCGCAGCTGTTGCAGACCGCCAAGCCGCGCACCTATCGCCACCTGGCCTCGATGCGCCAACTGGGGATTCTGGAGCAGGACCCCAGCACTGAAAAATACCTCCTGGGTTCACGCCTGGTGGCCTACGGCGAAGCGGCCAGCGAACAGTTCGACCTGCGGGCCCTGGCCGACCCTTACCTGACCCGGATCCGTGACAACACCGGGCAGAGCGCGCTGCTGGCGGTGGCCACCCATGATTCGGCGCTGGTGGTGTCCTGCGTGGAGTCCAAGGCCAATGTGTGCATCTCGGTCAAGCCCGGCAACCGTGTCTTGCCCTACTGCTCGGCCCAGGGCCGCACAGTGCTGGCGTTTTCCGATGCGGCGACCCAGCAGCGGGTGATGCGGCGCAAGATGCCGCGCCTGACCGAGAACACCATGTGCGACCCCGAAGCGCTGGCCGAGCGCCTGGCGCTGATTCGCGAACGGCTGTACGACGATGCCGACGGCGAGATCACCGTCGGCATCAACGCCCTGTGCTGTCCGTTGTTTCGCGAGAATGACGTGATTGTCGGCACCATCGGCATCGTCGGCCCCAGCTCGGCGATCCCGGTGCCGCCCCCGGCCAATATGCTCAAGGAATTGCAGGCCGCCGCCGCAGAAATCAGCGAGCGCCTGCACGCCGCGACCTACACCCGCAAACCGGCGCGCTAGGCCCGAGGTTCCAGGCTCGTACAGAGCGCGCCTGGAACCGGGGCCGGGTTTCAGGCGGGGCCTTTTGCGGGTTGGCTCAGGCGCCGCGACAGCATCAGCAGCAAGGTGGCGAACAGCACCATGATGGTCGCGGCCGCGAGCAGCACCGGGCTCAGGGATTCGCGGGCCGTGGTGAACATTTCCCGGGGCAGGGTGCGCTGGTCGGGGCCGGCCAGGAACAGGGTGACCACCACCTCATCCAGGGACGTGGCGAAGGCGAACAAGCCGCCGGAAATCAGCCCCGGGGCAATCAGCGGCAGGGTGATCTTGCGCAGGCAGATCCAGGGTGTCGCGCCCATGCTGGCCGCTGCCCAGAGCAGGCGCTGGTTGAGCCCGACCAGTGCCGAGCCGACGTTGATCACCACGAAGGGCACGGCCAGGGTGGTGTGGGCCAGGACCAGGCCGGTAAAGGTCCGGGTCAGGCCCAGGCTGGCAAACACGAAGTACATCCCGACCCCGACAATCACCGCCGGCACGATCATCGGCGCGATCAGCAGCACCTCGATAAAACGTCGCCCCGGCAGCCGGTCATGGCTCAGCCCGAGGGCCGCAAGGCCGCCGAGCACCACCGCGAGCAAGGTGCTGAGGCAGGCGATGGCAAAGCTGTTGAACAACGCCCCCAGCCATTGGCTGGAACCGAAGAACGCCTGGTACCAATGCAGGGTCAGGCCGCTGATGGGCAGCGACATATAGCGGCTGTCGCTGAACGACAAGGGCAGCACGATCAGGATCGGCAGCACCAGGAAAGCCAGCACCAGCCAGCCGCTCAGGGACAGGCTGAAAAAGCCGAACACGCTCAGGGCGCCGGCGTTAGGGTTCTTGATCATCAGTGTCTCCCCTGGGAGCGGCCACGGGCGAGCCGGGCCTGGATCAGATAGAGCAGGGTGGTGACCGTCAGCAGGACGATGCCCAGTGCGGACGCCAGGCCCCAGTTCAAGGTGCCGGTGGTGAATTGGGCGATGTAGTAGCTGATCATCTGGTCGCCGGGGCCGCCGATCAGCGCCGGGGTGATGTAAAAGCCCAGGGTCACGATAAACACCATCAGCGCTCCCGCCGCCAGGCCCGGCAGGACCTGGGGCAGGTACACCCGGAAGAAGGTGAACAGCGGCCGCGCGCCCATGGAATAGGCGGCCTGGACCAGCAGCCGATTGCTCGACTGCATGGCCGCCAGCAACGGAAACACCATGAACGGCAGCATCACGTGGACCAGCGCCAGGATCACCCCGAAGCGGTTGTACAGCAGGCGCAGCGGGCTATCGATCAACCCCAGGTACAGCAGCGAGGTATTGACCACGCCCTGGTCCTGCAACAGCACCATCCAGGCCGTGGTGCGCACCAGGATCGAGGTCCAGAACGGCAGCAGGATCAACAGCAGCAACAGGTTGCGCGTGCGCGGCGTGCGCCGGTCGAGGTAGGCACACAGCGGGAACGCCAGCAGCACGCAGATCAGCGTGGTGGCCGCGGCAATGGCGAAGGTGCGCAGCAGTATCGAGCGGTACAGGCCTTCTTCACCCTTGCCGACGATGCCCTGGTTGTAGTCGCGCTTGAGGTCCAGCGCCGACAGCAGGTGGTAGCTGCCGACCGGCCCGCTGGCGCGCTTGAAGCTTTGCCAGGTTTCGTTTTCCAGCCAGCGCGGGTCCAGCGCCGCGAACCCCTGGGCGCTGCCATCCAGATTGGCGGCGCCGCGCTTGGCGGTGGCGAGCATGGCGCGCAATTGCGGTGCCTCATAGGACAGGCGCCGGGCCAGCCCCGCCAGTTCCTTGGCCGACACCTGTTGCAGGTCGGCACTGAACGGGCGCAGCAGGCGCTCATCCGGCGCCGAGCGGCCATCCCATTGCTTGAGCGCCAGGGCGGTTTGCGGCAGTGCGTCGGGCAGCTCGCTGTCGGCCACGCCCCGCCACAGCAGGGTGGCGATCGGGCCGACGAAGGTCAGCAGTAAAAACAGCACCAGGGGCGCGAGCAGGGCATAGGCGCGCCACAGCGCGCGGTGATTCCTGCGCGCCACGACCGGCAGTGCAACGGCGAAGGTGGTCATCTCGAGGCCTCGGATAGTTACTTGGCCGACCAGGCGGTCCACTTGGCATTCAACTCATCGACCCGGTCGACCCAGAACTTGTCGTCGATCTGCAGCACGTTGGCGCTGTTCTGCGGCGCGCTGGGCATGTCCGCGAGGACCTTGGGGTCGACCTGGGCGATGCCCTTGACCGTGGTGATACCGGTCGGTTGCAGGGCCGGCCAGAGCTTTTGCTGGTCGGGGTTGCCCATCTCCTTGAGCAGGCCGTAGGCGGCTTCCGGGTTCGGCGAGTTGCGCAGGATCACCCAGCTGTCCATGGTCTGCAGCGACTGGTTCCACACCAGGCCGAAGGGTTTGTGGTCCTGGTTGATGGCATTGGTTACCCGGCCGTTGTACGAGGTGGTCATCGCCACTTCGCCGGAGGCCAGCAACTGCATGGGCTGGCCACCGGATTTCCAGAACAGCAGCTGGTCCTTGATCTGGTCCAGCTTGGCGAAGGCGCGGCTGACCCCGGCCGGGGTGTTGAGCACTTGGTAGACCTCGGCCACCGGCACGCCGTCGGCCATCAGGGCGATTTCCAGATTGCCCTTGGGCCCCTGGCGCAGCGCGCGTTTGCCCGGGTACTTCTTCAGGTCGAAGAAGTCGCTCCAGCCCTGGGGCGTGCCGCTCAGTTTCGACTTGTCATACCCCAGGACAAAGTTGTAGACCGCAGCACCGACCCCGCACTCGCTGATCGCCGAGGGGATGTAGGTGTCCTTGCCGCCGATGCGTGCAAAGTCCAGGGGCAGGAACAGGTCCTCGCTGCAGCCCAGTTGCAGGTCTTCGCCCTCGACCTGGACCACGTCCCAGCCGCTGTCCGGGCCTTCGGCCTTGGTCCGCAGGATGCCGATGCCGCTGTCCCAGGAATCTTCCTGGACCTTGTTGCCCGAGGCCTTGGCGTAGGGCGCAAAAAAGATCTGCCGTTGCACGTCCTGGTAGCTGCCGCCCCAGGACACCACGGTCAGGTCGCGGGCCTGTGCGGCGGCTGAGGCCAGGCCCAGGCACAGCAGGGTGGAACAGGTGAAAAGCGATCTGCGGTTGAACATGATTTGACTCCAGAGCTGGTTTTTAATCGTTCTTGTGGCAGCAATAGAAAGGCGTGATGCAGCTGTTTGTTGTTATGCAAGGCCGGTGTTTCAGGGCAGGATCAGCGCGTGCTCCCGTGGCAGCGCCAGCCCTACGCGCTCGCCCGGCAGGGGCAGGGCGCGCTGCAGGCTGCCGGGGTTGAGCTTGAGCATCAGCGGTGCGCCGCTGGGCAGCACCAGGTGCAGGCTGCAATGGGCGCCGTGGAAGATGCTGTCCACCAGCTGCGCGTGCAGGGCCGGTTCGCCGGGGTTGGCCAGGCGCACGTTTTCCGGGCGAATCGCCAGGGCGGCCGGGTCGCCGACCGCCAGGGTCGCGCTGGCACACGGCACCTCGTGCAGCGAGCCGTCTTCCTTGAGGCGGATGCCGGCGCTGCCGTTGCCCAGGTGGCTGATCCGGCCCTCGAGGAGGTTGGTCTCGCCCAGGAAGTTGGCCACGAAGCGGCTGCTGGGGCGGTTGTAGATCGCTTCCGGCCTGTCGATCTGGGCGATTTTGCCTTCATGGAACACCGCAACCCGGTCGGACAGGGTCATGGCTTCGTCCTGGTCATGGGTGACGTAGACAAAAGTGATGCCGAGCTGGCGATGGATGCTCTTGAGCTCCAGTTGCATGCGCTCGCGCAGGGCCTTGTCCAGGGCGCCCAGGGGTTCGTCCATCAGCAACATGCGCGGGCGATAGACCAGGGCCCTGGCCAGCGCCACCCGTTGCTGCTGCCCGCCCGACAGCTGGGCCGGGCTGCGCGAGGCAAAGCCGCCCAGTTGCGCCAGCTCCAGGGCTTCGCCGACGCGCTGGGTACGCTCGGCGGCCGGGACATTGCGCAGGTTGAGGGGGAACGCCACGTTCTGTTCCACGGTCATGTGCGGAAACAGCGCGTAACTCTGGAACACCACGCCCATGTCGCGCTTGTAGGCCGGCAGCCGGCTGATGTCCTGGCCATCCATGAGGATCCGCCCGCGATCCGGTGCGTCGAAGCCGGCCAGCATCATCAGCGTGGTGGTCTTGCCCGAGCCGCTGGGGCCCAGCAGCGAGAGAAATTCGCCTTGGGCAATCTGCAGGTTCAGGTCGTTGACCACCCAGCTGCGCTCGTCGTAGGTCTTGTGCACGTTTTCAAAACGCACCAGGGCCGTATCGCCCGTTGCGGGGGCCGCCGTCGAGGCCTGGGGGGACGCTGCGTTCATGGGCTCGGCTCGTTGTCTGATGGGTTCTTTGAGCAGGGGCGCGGCGCTCATTGCGCCAGCTCCGCATACACCTCGTCCAGGGACTCGGCCACGGCCGTGAGGATGACCTCGACCTGGGCCGCGTCGATGATCAGCGGTGGCGCCATGACCAGGGTGTCGCCCAGGGCTCGCAGCAGCACACCGCGCCGTTGCAGGGCTTCGGCGACCCGGGCCGCGACTTTGAGGTGCGCGGGGAAGGGTTCGCGGCTGTCCTTGTCGGCGACGAACTCCAGGGCCGCCATCAGGCCGATGCCGCGGGCTTCGCCGATCAGCGGATGGTCGGCAAAGGCTCGGACGCCCGCCTGGAACCGCGGCGCCACGGCGGCGACATTGCCCAGGATGTCCAGCTCGTCGTACAGGGCCAGGGTTTCCAGGGCCACCGCCGCCGCCACTGGGTGGCCGCCGTAGGTATAGCCATGGCCGAAGCCGCCGAGGACGTTGCTCTGGTCGGCAATGGCCTGGTAGATCGTGTCGCTGATCAGTAAAGCAGAAATGGGTTGGAAGGCCGCCGACAGGCCCTTGGCGCAGGTCAGCATGTCCGGTTTCAGGCCCATGGCCTGGGAGCCCCAATAGTGCCCGGTACGGCCGAAACCACAGATCACCTCGTCGGCCACCAGCAGGATGTCGTACTTGCGCAGCACGGCCTGGATCTTGGCGAAGTAACCAGTGGGCGGGACGATGACGCCGCCGGTGCCCATCACCGGTTCGGCGAAGAACGCGCCGATGGTTTCCGGGCCGTGCTCAAGGATGGTCTGTTCCAGCTCGGCGGCCAGGCGTGTGCTGAAGGCTTCTTCACTCTCCCCGGGCTGACCCTGGCGATACAGGTGCGGGCAGCGCACGTGGATCACATCGGCCAGCGGGTCGCCCCAGCCTTTATGCATGTTCGGCAGGCCGGTGAGGCTGGCGGCGGCCAGCGTGGTGCCGTGGTAGCCGCGCTGGCGGGCGATCAGCTTGTGCTTCTGCGGCTGGCCGATGGCGGTGTGGTAATAGCGCACCAGCTTGATCGCGCTGTCGATGGCTTCCGAGCCCGAGCTCTGGAAGATCACCTTGCTCAAGGTCGAGGGCGCGCGCTCGATCAGCGCCGCGGCCAGGTCAATCACCGGTTGGGTGGTGCGGTGGGCGAAGGTCTGCTGGTAGGGCAGGGTCAATAACTGCTGGTAGGCGGCCTGGGCCAGGCGCGGCTGGCTGAAACCCAGGGTCGCGCACCACAGGCCCGACATGCCTTCGATAAAACGTTGGCCCTGGGTATCGAAAACGTAGATCCCCTCGCCACGCTCCATCACCAGGGGGCCGACCTGTTCGTGCAGCCGCAGGTTGGTCTGGGGGTGCAGGTGGTGGGCGATGTCCTTGCGGGCAAGGGCTGAATCGAGCGCCGTCATAATCTGTTCCTCGTGCATGAATCGTAAGCGTATGCGTGACGTGGTTTCATATTTACGAGGAAATATACTGAGCGTCAAACGATATTTTATTTCTTACAGAAAAATACTGTTTCTCTGGGTGGGCGTTTTTTTGGTTTTCTTCCATGGCTGTTACAGCCGGTTTTGGGCTTTTTCAATCAGATCAATGGCTTATTTCATTGGCTGGCTGCGTTGCGCTTGCCCAGTACGGGCGTCCGCGTCAAGCGCTTGTGGGTTCGGCCGGCAATCTCTTGCTTTTCATCCTGTGGCGTGAGAAATAACCGAGATCAAGAAACCTGCGTACCGCCTGACGAAACGAATCAGGTTGCAGGAAACTTGCCAGCAAGGGCCACCACAGGATTTTTCAGGGAGCGGTAATGAGCGACGAAACAGGCAAGGGTGGGGTGCGCTCCGTGCAATTGGCGCTGGACGTGCTGGAGCAGGTCGCTGCGGCGTCGGGCGAAATCGGCGTCAGTGAGCTGGCGCTGAAGCTGTCCACCACCAAGGGCTCGGTGTTCCGCCACCTGAAGACCCTGGTGGAGCGCGGTTACTTGAGCCAGAACCCGGCGACGTCGCGCTACCGCCTGGGGATTCGCGCCTATGTCCTGGGTCAGGCTGCGGCGTCGGGCATCGATCTGCTGAGTGCTTCGGCCGATGCGATGCGGGATTTGCGCGAGGAGCTGGGGCTGTCGGTGGTGCTCTCGGTGCTCGAAGGCGGGCGCCTGACTGTGGTCACCACCAGCCTGGGCAAGGCCTCGCTGGAGATCGGCGTGCGCCCGGGCACCGAGTTGTCCATGCACTGCAATGCCCAGGGCAAGCTGGCGCTGGCGCACTCGGACAAGTTGCTGGCACAACTGGTCCACGGCGCGCCGTTGCAGCGCTTCACCGAGCACACGGTGGTGGAGGTCGCCGAGCTCCAGCGCCAGGTGCACGAAGCCCGGGCCCGGGGCTACGCGCTGGCCATCGAGGAAGAGACCCTGGGCATCTGCGCCCTGGCGGCGCCGATCTTTGGTGCCACCCATGAGCTGACCGGAACCCTGGCGCTGGTCGGCACCTTGCAGCACATTCCCCGGGTGCCGCCCGCGCCCTATGTCGAGGCCGTGCGCCGGGCGGCCCTGAGGATTTCCTGGAACCTGGGCTACAAGGGGGCGCTCGGCTGATCAGTCGGCGTTGCGCTCGGCCAGCCAGGCCCCCCAGAACAGGCTCGAGAAAAACCGCGTCGGCGCACCGAAACCGGCGTCAGCCAGCAGTTGGGCGATGGCCGCTTCCGAGGCTGGTGGGTCGGCGCCCTGGAGGATTTTGCCAAGCTTGGCCTGCACCTGTTCGGCGCTGGCCCCTTGTTGCCGCCAGCGCTGGCCCCAGGCGGCGAGCAGCAGAGGCTGGCTGGCGTAGGGTTGCTGGTTGCCGGCCAGAATCAACGGCGCTCCCGGTTTCAGGCGCTGGGCGAGCTGGGCGAGGATCTTCTGTTTCGCGGCTTCACCCGGCAGGTGATGGAGGACCCCGACCAGCGTCGCGGCGTCATAGGCTTCGCCCTGGGCCAAGTCGTCGAGGGTGCCCAGGTGCACTTCAGTGCGATCCAGCAGGCCGCGGGCCTGGAGTTGGCTGACGGCAAGGTCGAGCATCGCCGCCGACGGGTCGACGGCACAGAACTGCCACAGCGGCTCCAGTGCCGCGCAGGCCAGAATCTCCTGGGCGGTGCCTCCGGCTCCCACCACCAGGATCCGCGCCGGCTGCCCGGAACCCAGGTGCGCCGCCAGCATGCACGCCAGCAGGTCATGGCAGGCGTCGTAACCGGCCAGGGCAATGCGGCTCTGTTGGGCGTATTCATCGGCGCGCGAAGCGTCGAACTTGTCCACGGAAGGATTGGGCGGGTTGGGCATGGGCGGCTCCTTGGGTTCAGGTGCTGCTTACCTTAAATGCCTTACTGGGATAAATGAAATTCATGTTTCGACTGGGATGCATTCCTGGCTGGAATGCCTGCTCCGGGTGGAGCAGGGGGATACAAGGGGGGAGTGGCGTCAGTCGAGAATCAGGTGCGGCAGGAACCGGCTGGAGTCCTTGGTGATCAGGCTGTTGTCTTCACGCACGCCAATGCCGGCGGCCTGGTCACCAATCACCCAGGAACCGATCAGGGTGTAGCTGTCGTCAAAACGCGGCAGCGGGGCCAGGGCCTGGAGGATAAAGGGCGCGTCGGTGTAAGGCCCGTCTTCCTTGACCACCTGATCGTCGGCGGTGCGCAGTTCTATATTGGCCCCCTCGCGGGAGAAAAACGGCTTGCGCACCCAGCCTTTGGGCACCGCACTGTTGGGGTGCGGGTCGAGGTAGCTTTCCAGCAGGTTCGGGTGGCCCGGGTTGAACTCCCAGAGCAGCGGCAGGATGCCCTTGTTGGAGATGATCGCCTTCCACGCCGGCTCGAAGAACTGCGTGTCGCACTGGGCGATGGCGGCACCGAAGGGTTCGTGGAAGATGAACTCCCAGGCATGCAGCTTGAACAGGTGCGGGATCCAGCGTTCTTCCAGGTCGACGAAGCGCCCTTCGGCGTTGAGGCCGATGTCTTCGATGTCGATATGGCGTGATTCGATGCCGACCTGTTCCGCCACCAGCCGCAGGTAGTCTGTGGTGGCCTTGTCTTCCACCGACTCTTTCATCGAGGCGAAGTAGAACGGGCGCTTGATCCCCAGCTGGGCGAAGGCCTGGTGCAGGCGGGTGTCGATGCTGTTGAACTGGTCGGCATGCCGCGGCAGCAGGCCACGCTCGATATTCTGCTCCAGCCAGCCCCACTGGAACGCGGCGGTTTCATAGAGGCTGGTGGGGGTGTCGTAGTTCAGTTCCAGCAGCTTGGCCGGTCCGGTGCCGGCGTAGGAAAAGTCCAGGCGGCCGTACAGGTGCGGGTGGCCTTCGAGCCAGGAGTTGCACACCAGGTCGTGAAACGCCGGCGGGATGCTCAGGCGTTCCAGCAACTCTTCGCTGCGCGCCACCTTGTTCGCCAGATCCATGCACATTTCATGGATCTCGGTGGTCGGGTCCTCAAGGTCGTTTTCGATCTGCTTGAGACTGAACTGGTAGTAGGCGCTCTCGTCCCAATAGGCTTCGCCATCGATGGTATGGAACATGAAGCCGAGCTTTTCTGCGGTCTGCCGCCAGTCCGGGCGTTCCTTGAAGGGGATCTTCTGCATCGCCGTAGTGTCCTTAGCTGCTGGAGCGCCCCGAGCTTTTGCTCGACCCGCCCCAACCGCTGCGGGCGCTGGCCTGGCTGCCGAAACCGCCGCGCGAGGTGGAGGAGGCGACGGAGATTGGCCGCGTGTTCTTGAAGCTGTTGCCCGTCTGCGCCTGGCGCGACCGGCTGAAGGTCGAGCCGGAGTCGATGCGTTGGTTCAGCGTCGAGTTGGCGTAACCGCCGCGGTCGTCGCGGTAGCGGTACACCGGTTCGGAGTAGTAGCTGCGATTGCCGCCGCTGAGCATATTGCCGATCAGCAGCCCGGTCAGCAGGCCGTTGGTCGAGCCTCCGAAACCGCCGGAATTGCCCGAGTTGCCGGCGTCCATGCCCGCAGCCTTGGCCCGGTCGAGGTCGGCCTGGGTGAAGGTGCCGTCGGCGGAGATCTGGAAGCCGCCGAGTTTGGGGATGAACTTGCCGTTGGACTCCTGCTGGCACCAGTTCTCGACGAAATCGGCATCGCAATCGGCCTGGTTGTCATACACCGGCGCGCGGCTGCGGTGTTCGGCCATGGCCTTGATGTAGGCGTCGGAGCAGATGTCGACCGGCAGCTTGCCGTCGACGCATTCCTGCACCGATTGGAAGTTGAATTTCTGTTGCACGGAAATGGTATCCGGCTCGGAATTGCAGCCGGAAATCGCCAGGGCCACCGAGGTCGCCAGGGACAGCTGAACGTATTGACTTCGTTTCATCACGGGCTCCGTTCAGGCCATCAGTTCTGGGAAGGGGTCATGCAGGCGGCATTGAGCAGGCCGACGCTGATGGCCACTGCCGCCACGTAGATGCCGGCGGCGATTTCACCCCTGCGGATGCGTTCTGAGGTGCCCTTGAGCACCAGGCTGGTCATGAAGAAGGCGAGCATCTGCACCACGGCGGCGATCAGCGCCCAGACCACGAAGTCCAGCAGGCTGATGGAGTAGGCGATGACATTGCTGGCCGGGATCGCGAAGCCGATGATCGCGCCACCCAGGGCAATGGCGGCGGCGACGTTGCCTTCGCGGATCAGCTCGAACTCCTTGTGCGGCGTCAGGCGGGTGTAGACGAACTGGAACAGGCCGAACAGCACCGCGGCGCCGAGGATGTAAGTGACGAAGCCGATCACGGCGAATTTGTTCAGGGAAATCGAAAGTGCTTCAAGCATGGGCCTGGTCCTTGGTCAGAGAGGTTGCAAGTCGGTCATGTACAGCGAGATGCCGAGGGAAGTGCTGAGGCTGATGCTGCCTTCGGCGTCTTCTTCCACGGAGAACAGCAGGAACTCGCGGCGATCAGTGAGGCCGGTGTCCCGCGCATAGAGCATGGAGCGGTGTTCGACGACGTAGGACTGGTCCGGGTTGCTGACCCGTTCGCTGAAGGCCACCAGTTCGGTCTGGCCGGCTTCGGTGCCCCATTCGCGACTGTAGTCGGCGCCGTCATGGCTGTAGCCGGGCAGCCCGATCAGGCTGTTGGGGCCGGCCAGGCGGCGCAACTCGGCTTCGCTGTTGATGGTCACGTAGCTCAGGTAGTTGAACAGGATCACCGACTCGACCTGGCCGTCGACCGCGCCACTGGTGTGGATCTGCAGCCAGTAGTCTTCGTCGTTCATGTAAAAGCGCGACAGCCAGTTGGATTGGCCGAGGTCGACCACGCCCTGGCTCCAGATCTGCTGGGTGTCGGGAATCACCACCGCGCTCTTGCCGTCGAGCAGCAGCTTGAGGGTTGGGTCGAAGCTGACGGCCAGCCCTTGGGCCAGGCCCAGGGGGCCGACGGCGGGCAGGCTCGCCTGGGCTTTCGGGGCTTCAAAACCGAGGAATTGTTTAAACCATCCCATTGCTGATGTCCTTGAGGCGAGTGGGGCGATGCAACGCGTCAGCGCTGCCGGGCATGGCGCGCGGCAAGCGTGAACGAGGGGTTACCGGGGCGCATTAGACATCGCCCGCGAGCGGGAGAAAAGGCTTTTCGCGGCGACGAAGCCGGCGAAGGCGCCGGCGATATGCCCTTCGAAGGACACACCGGCACGGGGGATAAAGCCGAAAATCAGCCCCGAATACAGGAACATCACCACGCTGGCGGCCAGCAGGCTGCCCCAGCTGCGCAGGAACCAGGCGCGGGCCAGGATGTAGGCCCACAAACCGAAGACCCAGCCGCTGGCGCCCACGTGGATACCCCTGAAACCGAACAGCCAGACCAGGGCGCCACCGAGCAGGATGATGGTCAGGCTGACGCTGACAAAGCGCTTCAGGCCTTCGGTCATCACCAGGGCGCCCAGCAGCAGGAAGGGCACCAGGTTGGCCGCCAGGTGGCCGAAGGAACCGTGCAGGAAGGGCGACAAGGCAATGCCCGGCAGCCCCTGCAGGGTGCGCGGGATCAGGCCGAAAATATTCAGGCTGTAGCCCAGCGCGCTGTTGAACACCTGTACGGCCACCATCAGCAAGGCCAGGCCGGCGAGCGTCTTGAAGCCTTTTACTGCATCCATCCTGGCCCTCCTGAAGGCCGTTAGCCTTGTAGCTGCTGCCGCCAGGCTGCGCTGGCCCTCAATGACGCCTCATACATCTGCATGCATGACAGCGGACCGAAAGGCCAGCGTCCGAACACGGCCCACGCCTTTCGGCAGCGGCTACAGGTGGCCTGATTACTCGGCCGACTGTTTTTTCAGGCGGTCGAGAATCGCATTGGCGCTGCCCTGGTTGGGGATGATGTTGGCTTCCTGCAGGCGGCGCTCCAGGTCGTTGCCATTGGCGGAATCGGCCAATTCTTCGTGGGCTTCGAGCTCGGCGGCGCGCTGGTCCTGCTTGGCTTGCAGGCGGCTCAGGGTGCCGACTGCGGTTTCCAGCTTGCCATTGGCACCGCCGCTCGCGATGGAGGCGCTGACCTGGGCTTTCTGCACGCTTTCCCGGGCCTTGGCCATGTCCACTTGCTGGCGCAGGCTCTTGATCCGGGCTTCGGCCTTGGCAATGTCCTTGCGCATCTTCTCGGCATAGGTGCCGAATTCGGCAGATTGCTTCTGCTCGGCGTCGAGGCTGGTGGTCAGGCCGGAGATGGCTTCAGCCACTTCCAGGGCCAGGTCTTCGCGGTTGGCCTGCAAGGCGGCCATGGCCTTGGATTCCAGGTCGGCGATCTTGGCGTTGTACTCGGCAACACGCTCGGACGACAGCTTGTGCTTGGCCATGATGGTCACCAGCTCGCGCTTGGCGTTGGCCAGGGCGCCGTCGGCGTCGCGGATTTCCTGGTCGAGAATACGCAGGGCCTGTTGGTCGGCAATGGCTTCGCCGACTTCGTTGGCGCCGCCGCGCAGGGCGGTAAAGAGTTTGTTCCAGATGGACTGAGTCATGGTGAAGGCTCCAGGTTCGGGAAAATCAGTTGAAGAAGCTTTCGAAGGCTTCAGTGGCGCGTTGTACGTTGTCGACCAGGGTGCGCACTTCGGTCACCACATTGGTCAGGTTGGAACCCGAGCTCAGCGCGCCGAACATGTTGTAGACCGTCTGGCCATTGGGCATCGACTCGATGCCGATCGACGACAGCGGGAACATTTCCCGGCTGCGCAGCACGGCGTCGTTGAAGCGGACCACGTCGTTGATCGATTCCAGATCCACCAGCACGGTGTCGACGATGATCTGCTCGCCCACCACCGCGATGTAAATCGGCAGGCCGCCGTATTCGTTCATCTGCAACTTGATGCTCTGCTCGGAGCCTTGCATCAGGGTCAGGGTGATTTCCCGCGAGGTCACCTCGTCGAGTGCCTGCAAGGCGCTGAAGAGACGATCGATGGACCAGTTTTCACCTGCAATCATGTTGTTCTCCAATACCGGTGAGCCAGCCATCAGCGGCTGGCGCAGCTTCTTCTCGAGTTCCTTGAGCACGCTGCGGTTTTCCGGCAGCACCCAAGTTTCGTGTTTCACATAACCCGCGGCGCTGAGGCCGGCACGCATCTGCTTCATATAGAAGCTCGATGGTTTCTTGCTGGAGGCCTTGGCGGGCTCTCCTGGTCGGCTCTCTGAATCCGCCGTTGAATCGTCGGGCGGGCTTGCGGGGAGGCGGGTTTTCATTGGGGTGTCTCCGTGTCTCAGGTATCACGCGTGAGAACACTACAGATCAATTCGCTGATTCTCAATAGCTCACGCGTGAGATTTTGTTACGGCGGGAAATACTCGTTCGCGGCCTAGATGACCTTCACGGCGCGGCCAATGAATTGCACCGGGCCTGTGGGTTTGCCGATGGCTGAGCCGGTGCTTTGTTCCAGGGTCAGCTCGAACAATTGGTTGGCTTCCAGTGGCGGCAGCTTGTCCAGGGGCACGTGCAGGGTCTGCCCGGGCTTGACCAGGCCCAGGGATACCGGGCCTTGCCAGTCGTCGCCCTTGGTCCAGAATTCCAGGGCCTTGTCCGCCGGGACTTGGGCAATTCCCAGGGGGATCAGCTGGATTTCCCGGGGGTTGCTGGCCTGGACCACCCAGCCGGGGGCCTGGTTTTGCGGTGCTACCAGCACCACCAGGTAGGTCGGCGTGCTGACCGGTACGGCTCGGGTCAGCAGCAGGCTGCCCAGAATCAGGCTGGCGGCCAGCCCGGCCGCCGCCAGCCCGCGCCACAGCGGCAGCAGGTTCCACCAAGCGGATGCCGAGGCGCGGGGAGGGGCGTGTGTTCGGGGTTGGCTGTCGCCGAGGCTGCGTTCGATCCGGCTCCACAACTGCGTCGAAGGTGGGTGCGGCGCGGCCAGTTGGGTCAAGGGGTGCAGGCGCTGTTCCCAGGCATCCACCGCGGCGCGCAGCCGGGGTTCGCTGGCCAGGCGACGTTGCAGGGCGTCGCGCTGTTCGCCCTCCAGGGTGCCCAGCACGTATTCGCCGGCCAGTTGCTCAAGGCTGTCGTCTGTCGGCTCGCGGTTCATCCCATGCACTCCCGCAGTGCCGTGAGGCTGCGCTTGATCCAGGCTTTGACCGTGCCCAACGGCGTGCCCAGCTTGTGTGAAATCTGCGCGTGGGAGTAACCGTCGACATAGGCCTTGAGAATGCACTCGCGGCGCGCCGGTTCCAGTTGCTCCAGGCAGTGCAGGATGCGCCCGCCCTGGGCCAGCAGTTCGCCCTGGGGCTCGGCCGGCCACTCATGCAGGGCGTGCAGGGCCTCGACTGCGGCCTCGTCGACCTGCACTTCGCGGCCCTGGCGCCGCAGGAAATTCAATGCCAGGTGCCGGGTAATGCTGAAGATCCAGCCCCGGGCATCGCCGCGCCGCGGGTCGAAGCTGGCGGCGCCGGTCCAGATCTTGATGAAAGCGTCGTGCACGATGTCTTCGGCCAGCGCGGTATCGCGCACCAGGCGCTTGGCCACGCCCAGCAGGCGCGGGCCTTCCTGCTGGTACAACGCGTGCAGCGCCTGACGCTCGCCGCGGGCGCAGGCGGCAAGGCTGGCTTCATAGTCGAACAGCGGCTCGGGCAAGGACACAGGTTTTGGCCGTCTACAGGTGGTCAGCGCCCCGGCCGGGTAGCCGGGGCTCGCGAAAGGCAGCGTAGACGAGTTCAGGTCCGGCCATTTCGCTGTTTGTGTTACCGCTTATTTGGCGGCCCAGAAAATATAGTCAGCCTGGTATTGCACCTGTTCGCGCTGGCCCTTGTTGGCGCTGGTGCAGGCCGCGCTCGGCGCTACGCCGCCCTTGAGCGCCACCCGCTGGATATAGCTGACGCCCGTCATGGCGCCCTTGCCATCGGCCGGGTTGGCCTTGACCAGTTGATAGGGCAGGTTGCCGGCGCTGGAGGGGGCGACCGCCACCTGGGTGCCGGTGATTTTTGAGCCGTCCTTGGCCTGCCAGGTGGCGGGTGGGCCGAAATAGCTGCCGACCGGCTTGCCGCTGCGATCATTGAGCACCGCCTTGGGGCCGACGAAAAACCATTCGGTCTGGCCGGCGGCGTTGGCCTTGTCCCGGCATTCATAGGTGATCTCGCCGACGCCGACGGTTTCCAGGGCGATGCTGTGCCCGGCCGGCACCCGCACGCTTTCCGGCAGCTCGGTCTGGGCCTGGGCGGCGGGTATTGCCAGGAGCCAGGCACTGGCGACAAGGGGAGTGGCGACAAGGCTGAACAAGTGTTTGGCATTCATGGGTAGCGCTCCAGAAAGGGGGGTAGCCGGGCAGCATCAGGGGGCTGCTGTCTGTACTACCCGCCAGGCGGCGATTTGGATGCAGGGTGCGGAAAATAAATATCCGAGCCTTAACGGTCGCTCGCATCAGGCGCCGGCAAGTCCCGCGCGCAGTGTCGCAGGCGCGCCGCCTCGTCCGCTTGCAGTATCCGCTCGGCCGGGGTCAGGGCCCGTTCGGCATAGACCCGGCTGACAAACAGGATGGCATCGTTGCCGTCCGGCTCGTCGGGGTAGTCCGGGTGGGCACTGATGTGCGCGAGCAGCGCCTGGGTCACCGGCAACACGTGAAAGTGCACGCTGAAGCCTTTGGAGAAACCCAGTTTGTAGAACACCACCTTAACGGGCGTGTATTGCGCCTGCAGCAGGCCCTCGGTCCAGGCCAGCACGGGGCCGAGGGCGAGCAGTGCCTGGGGTGTGAGGTCGACGATGTCGCTGGCTTCGGCGACCGAGGAAACGATCAAACTGCCCGGATAGCGGGCGTCACGGCGATAACTGACCTGCCAGTGTTCGCTCGACAGGATGTGCAGCGGGTCCATGCGGGAGGCTCTCTTTGGTCTAGGGGTGATTGAAGCGGTACAGGGTGCAGGGGTAGCCATCGGCGCTGATGGCCTGGCAATCGAAGGTGCCACCGCTGAGGGTGGGCATGACCCTGGCCCAGAACATCCGTGCCGGCTGGTTGGCGTCGATATGGACGATTTGCCAGGCGCCCGGCAGTTGCTCGAGCAAGCGGGCGCTGACCGCGCGGCCCAGGCCCTGGCCGCGAAACCGGCGGCTGATAAACAGGTAGCCAAGGTTGTAGCGGGTGCTCGCCGCGTGCACCCTGTCATCGACGCAGGCCATCCCGGCCAGCTCGCCATCGACACGGATCAGCCACGGGCGGGTCTGGGGCGCGCGCCAGTAGTCGTCCTGGGACTGGATCTCGTACAGGCCGTGGCGCCCGAATTTGAGGGGCAGCCAGGCGCTGAGTTCATAGAGGTAGAACTGCAGCAGGTGGTCGAGGATATCCAGCTCGTCGCGCTGGGCCGGGCAGAGTTCGAAGGCCGGCATCAGACGCAACCGGGCCGTGGGTGGCGGGCCAGGTAGTCCTCGGCGTCCAGGCGATACAGCAGGCTGGGCGCGAGGTCGGGGAAATCCTCGAGTTCGCCGTACAGGCTCAGCCCCAGGCGTTCCAGGGCGCGCCGCGAAGGCAGGTTGTCCGGGCGCACCAGGCCGATCACGGCCGGACGTTGCAGGCGGTGGAATGCCAGCTCCAGGGCGGCGCTCGCCATCTCGTTGGCGTAGCCCTGGCCCCAGGCGGGCACCGCCAGGCGAAAGTACAGGTTGAGCCCGGTGTGTTCGCCAAAGCGCGAGTCCATGATCCCGCCAAACCCCAGGATCTCTTCAGGGCGTTCGCGTCGGCACAGCGCCCAGTAGCCAAACCCCTGTTGTCGCCAATGTTCGATCCAGCCCTGCACGTTGTCCCGGCAGGCGTCGCGGCTGGCTGCGCCATTGGGGTTGAAGCGGTTGGTCTCGGGGTCGCCATGGATCGAATGGACCGCATCCAGGTCGGCCAGGGTCGGCATGCGCAACAGCAGGCGCGGGGTGTACAGCGGCGGGACGGGGCGCATCGGCTTATTCCATGGGCGCGGCTTGGGGCCGGGGGCAGTTTTCTTCAATACAGGGGCCGGGCCGGGCATCTACCGTGCTGGCCAGACAGTGTGATTGGGAGAAGGTAGGTGATGAGCGTTGTTTTTTCCATGGCGGCCTTTGCCCTGGCCTGTTCGATTACCCCCGGCCCGGTGAATATCGTGGCCTTGAGTGCCGGCGCCCGGTTCGGTTTGCGGGCCAGCCTGCGGCATGTCACCGGCGCGACCCTGGGCTTCATCCTGTTGCTGGTGCTGATCGGCCTGGGGCTGCATGAGCTGTTGTTGCGCTGGCCGTGGCTGACCCGGGGGATCCAGCTGTTTGGCGTGGGCTTTTTGCTGTTCATGGCCTACAAGCTGGCGCGGGACAGCGGCCAGATCGACACCCAGGGCAACGGTCGGGCGCCGTCGATGCTGTATGGCGCGCTGATGCAGTGGCTCAACCCCAAGGCCTGGCTGGCCTGTGTGGCCGGGATGGGGGCCTTTGCCGCCAATGGCGAGGCTCGGCTGGTGTGGCTGTTTGCGGCGGTGTACCTGGTGATCTGCTACCTATCGGTGGCCTGCTGGGCCTACGCCGGCACCTTCTTGCGCCAGTACCTGGAACACCCCGGGGGCGTACGCCGTTTCAACCGCAGCATGGCCGCGCTGCTGGTGCTGAGTGCTGGCTACCTGCTGCTGCCCTGAGTCAGGCGCGGTACTGCCCGGGCGTCGCCGACAGGTGCTGCTTGAACGCCCGTTGCAGGTGGGCCTGATCGGCAAAGCCGGCTTCGGCGGCGACTTCGGCGATCGCCGCGCCCTGGCGCAGTCGCAGGCAGGCGAGTTGCACCCGCTGGTTGACCAGGAAGGCGTGGGGCGTCATGCCGTACTGCTGCTTGAACGCACGGTTCAGGTAAGACGCCGACAGCTCGGCGGCCTGGCAGATATCGTGCATTTTCAGGGCGCGGGTGCAGTTGTCGCGGATGTAGTCGGCGGCGCGTTCCAGCTTGTGCCTGGGCTCGGGCAACGGCGGGCTGGCAGGTTCGAGGTGCTGGTGCAGGGCGCGGAAAAAGTCCGCGACCTGCTGCTGTTTGTCCAGGCTCGACAGCTGCTCATCCAACAGCACGGCGTAGAGCTGGTTGACCCGGGCAAACAGCTGCGGGTCGTTGCTCAACGGCGTGGAATAGGGCTGGAAACCCGGGCCCTGGCTGAACCCTGCCTGTTGCTGCAAGGCCGTCAGCCAGGGGGTGTCGACATACAGCATGCGGTACGACCAGGGCTGGTCTGCGATCGGGTTGCAGGCATGCACCACGCCCGGGTTGATCAGCACCACGCTGCCGGTGCTGACGTGAAAGGTGCGGTGCTCATGCACATAGGTGCTTTGCCCGGCGGTGATGGTGCCGAGGGAGAACTGTTCGTGGGAGTGCCGGGCATAGCAGGCCTTGCGACCATCGGCGATGGCCCGGGCCTCGATAAAAGGCAAGGCTGCATCGCGCCAGAAACGGGGTGCCTGGTCGAAGTGCTTAGCGCCTGACGGCTTCATCGCGGGGCTTCCTTGGGGCGGGCCGGGGTGAACGAGTGTCAGGCGCCGGCCCGGCCGGATCAAGTGTTTTCAAACCTGCCGCTGCCTCGTTCCTCGGCAGCGGCTACGGGTCAGGTCAGAAATCCCATTTGGTGGTCAGTTGCAGGCTGCGGGGTTCGCCATAGAAGCCGGTGCTGAAGTTGCCAATGCCGGTGTAGTACTTCTTGTCGAAGAGGTTCTTCACGTTGAGGGTCGAACTCAGGTGCTGATTGAACTGGTAGCGGGCCATGGCGTCGACCAGGAAGTAGCCGTCCTGGGCAAGGCGTGAGTCATGGCCGCCGTTGACCGTGTCGCTCGGGTCGGGCTGGAGCACATTGCCGTAGAACTCACTCTGCCAGTTGACGCCGCCGCCCACGGTGAGCTTCTGCAGGGCGCCGGGCAGCCGGTAGCTGCTGAACAGTCGGGCTACCTGCTGCGGCGCGGTGCTGCGCAGGACCGAGCCATAGACATAGTCGTTGTTGACGTCGCGGGTGTGGTTGTAGCTGTAGCCGGCGCTGAGGTTCCAGCCTTCAAGCAGCTCGCCGGCCAATTCCAGTTCGAAGCCCTTGGTGGTGGCGCCTTCGGCGGCGCGGTAGATGGCGTCGGTGCCGTAGCCGCTGATGATCTGCGCCACGTTGTCCTGTTCGATCCTGAACACGGCGAAGCTGGCGTTGACCCGGCCGTCCAGGTACTCGGCCTTGATCCCCGCCTCGTAGCTGTCGCCTTCGACGGGGTCGAGGACCTGCCCATTGGCGTCCTTGCTCATTTGCGGTTGATAGATATTGGTGTAGCTGGTGTACACCGAGTACGTGTCGTTGAGGGCATAGACCACACCCGCGTAAGGCGTCACCACCCCGGTCTGGTGGTAGCCGGTGCGCATGTCGGCCTGGGTCGGGTCGGCGAAGTCGGTGAAGTCCGAGGCTTTGAAATCACTGACCCGCCCGCCCAGGATCAGCGACAGGTCGTCGGTGGGTTTCAGCCGGGTGGCGAGGTAGGCACCGGTCTGGCGCTCGGTAATCTTGTCGCTGCCGGCGCGGGGAATATTCGGCTTGGCGAACTTGCCGTTCCAGTCGTAAATGCTGCTGCCGAGCAGCGGGTACACCGAACCGTAGACCGGGTCGTTCTGGCGCGCGTTCATCGAGGTGAAACCGGCGATCAGCTCATGTTCGCGGCCGAGCAGGGTGAAGGGGCCGCTGAGGTTGATGTCGATATTGTCCTGGGTCTGGTCGCCGACGAACTTGCCCATGTACATGAACATGCCGTTACCGGTCGCCGCATCCGGATTGCCGCCGCTGGCCGAGCCGAGCAGGGTGTCGTGCTCGCGATGCTTGCGGTCGTAGCTGACTTTGAGTTTCCAGTCGTTGGCCAGCTTCTGTTCCAGGGATGCGAACAGGGTCTGGGTCTGGAAGTCGCGGCGGCTCCAGTCGGTGCCGGGGTTGAAGGAGCGCGAGAAACGGGTCCGCGAACCGTCGCTGTTGTACATCGGGAAGCCGGTCCAGCTGGCCCCGCGAGAGCGGGTGTTCTGCTGGTCCATGCCGAAGGTCAGCAGGGTGTCGGGGGTCAGGTCCATTTCCAGGATGCCGTAGGCGATGTCCTTGGTGTTCTGGTAGTGGTCGAGGTGGGATTGGCGTTCCTGATAGACCCCGACAAAGCGCCCGCGCACGTTACCGCTTTCGGTCAGCGGGCCGGAGATATCGCCCTCGCTGCGGTAGTTGTCCCAGGAGCCGACGGTGCCGGTGACCGAGGCCTTGAAGTCCCGAGTCGGGCGTTTGCGGATCAGGTTGACGGTGGCCGACGGGTCGCCCGAACCGGTCATCAGGCCGCTGGCGCCCTTGATGATTTCGACCCGGTCGAAGGTCGCCATGTCGGTGCTGGTGGTGCCGTAGTCGTAGACCCCGTCGTAGGTCGAGTTGACCCCGTCGTACTGGAAGTTGGTGATGGGCATGCCCCGGGTCGAGAACTCCCAGCGCTCGCTGTCGTAGTTCTGCACGCTGACCCCGGGGGCGCGACGCAGCGTGTCGGCAATGCTGGTGGCGCCCTGGTCATCCATTTGCTGGCGGGTGATCACGGTCACCGACTGCGGCGTTTCGCGCAAGGACAGGGCCAGGCCGGTGGCCGACGATGTGGCGCCGGTGGTGTAGGACTGGGTGCCTTCGGTGGTGGCGCCCAGGCCCTGGGCCGAGATGGTGGTGGCCCCCAGCTCCACGTGGCCACTGCCCTCGGGCAGGCTCTGCAGTACATAGCCGCCGTTGCTCAGGGGCTGGGCCTGCAGCCCCGAACCCTGGAGCAGGCGCTGCAAGCCTTCGGCGACGCTGTAGTTGCCGCTGAGCCCGGCGCTGCGCTTGCCCTGTGCCAGCTCGTTCTGCCCGGCGAGGAAGATCCCGGCCTGTTCGCAGAAGCTGTTGAGTGCCGTCACCAGTGAGCCCGGGGCAATGTTGAAGGCGCGGGTCTGGTGTTCACTGGCCGGGGCTTCGGCGGCCTGGGCCGGCAGGGGCGCCAGGCACAGCAGGGCGGCGGGAATGGCCAGGGCCAGGGGGCGCAACGGGAAGCGCAAACGCAGGGTGGTGGGTGACGGCATGGGGGTCCCTTTGGATCAAATCGATCGGCAATGTGAGTGCTGCTAAGGGGTTAACCGAAGGAAAGATCGAAAAGGGAACCGCAGCTCAAAAAAAATCTTCAGGGGCTCACACCCTGGCTTCGAGGCTGACCCACCAGGGCGCCAGGCGCCGGACCCGCACCGGCAGCGCCGCCTCCAGCAGACGCAGGGCCTGGTCGCTGTCGTGCAGCGGGAACGAGCCCATCACCGCCAGGTGCGCAATGGCCGGGTCGCAGCCCAGGTGCCCGCTGCGGTAATGCCCCAGCTCTTGCACCAGTTGCCCCAGGGCCAGGTTGTCGGCCAGCAGCAGGCCTCGGCTCCAGGCTTCGCGGGCGGCGCTGGCATGCTGGCTCGGGCCCAGGCTGTAGCGGTCGAAGGCCAGTTGTCGGCCGGCCTCGACCACCTGCACCTGGCCACCGTCGGCGGTGCGCACCTCGACCGCCCCGGCATACACATTGAGCAGGGTGCGTTGCGGCTCCCGGCGCACGCTGAAGCGCGTACCCAGCGCGCGCATCTGCCCGTGTTCGCTGTGCACCAGGAAGGGCCGTTGCAGTGCATCCCGGGCGGTGTCGATCAGCACTTCACCCAGGTGCAGGCGCAGCAGGCGTTGCTGCGGGTCGTAGCGCACGTCCAGGGCGCTCAAGGCATTGAGCCAGATCCGGCTGCCGTCGCTGAGCAGCGCTTCGCGGGTTTCGCCGGTGCCGGTGGCGTAGTCCGAACTCCAGCGGCTCAGGGCGTCGGGCAGCGCAGTGCCGCGCCAGGCGCCCCAGCCCAGCAGGCTGGCGCCGCCGAGCAAGAGCAGGCCACGCATACTCTGCCGGCGTGACAGCCCCGCGCGCGCGCCGTGGCGCAGGGCCTGGCTGGCGGCCTGTTGTTCGCCGGCAACCTGCAAGGGCGCAAAACGCTGGCTGACCCGCTCCACGTAACACCAGGCCTGCTGGTGCTCCGGGTGCTGTTCGATCCACTGCTGCCAGCGCTGGCGCTCGTGCTCGGTGGCCTGCGGGTCGTGCAGTTGCACGAACCATTGCGCGGCCTGTTGCAGGCTGGCGTGGCTGAGGGTGCCGCGGCTGGCTTCATTGGCCATGGGTCATTGCACCAGCAGGCCGTCGAGCTCGGCTTCGAGCATCGCGCAGTGCATCAGGGCCTGGGCCAGGTATTTCTTGACCATGCGTTCGCTGACGCCGATCTCCACGGCGATGGCTTTGTAGGGCATGCCGTGCAGTTGCGCCAGGACAAAGGCGGCGCTGACCCGCTGCGGCAGGCGCGCGAGCATCGCATCCACTTCGTACAGGGTCTCGATGATGATCGCCCGCTGCTCCGGCGACGGTTGCAGCGGTTCGGGGCGCGCGGCAAGGGCCTGCAACCAGGCCTGTTCCAGTTGCCGGCGGCGCCAGTGATCGATGCACAGGCCACGGGCAATGGTGGCCAGGTACGAACGCTGGTGCACCACGCAGGCCAGTACCGGCGGGCGCTTGAGCACCCGGACGAAAATGTCGTGGGCCAGGTCGGCGGCATCGCAGGCGTTGCTCAGGCGACGGCGCAGCAACTCGTACAACCAGCGGTGGTGGTTGCTGTAAAGGGTCTGGACCAGGGCGGTATCGGGGGGCAGGGGTGAAAGCACGATGTCCATCCGGCGCGGGGGCGCCTTGGGTGCAAATAGGAATTGATCGCGATTTAAGCAAAAGGGTCAGTCTGGCGCAAATGATATTGGTTTGCTTTTGCATTGGGTGCGTTTCGGTAACCGGTGCTTGCCGTTAAACTGCGCGCCTCCGATTGTCTTGCAAGGATGCCGCTCCCCATGTCTATCCGCCCCGTGCTGGTGGTTACTGGCCTGCTGCTGGCCACCGCGGCCACCGCCGAGCCGCTGGTGTATCAGTTGACTGACCCGGCGCAGAAATACCGCGTCGAACTGCGCTTCGCCCAGCCCCCGGCCGACAGCTACGAATCCGCCCCGGCCACCGTCAGCCTGCGTGACAAGGCCAGTGGCGAACTCCTGCAAACCCTGGAATCGCCTGCCGCTTATGCCACCCTCAAGCAGGACGGCAGCCTGTCCACCGGGCAGGCGCCGATGTACGGCGACCAGAGCGCGCTGTTTTTCGATGACTTCAACTTTGATGGCGAACAGGACCTGGCCCTGCGCAATGGCAGCGAGGGCGGTTATGGCGGGCCGTCCTACGATGTCTACCTGTTCGACCCCGGCACCCGGCGCCTGCAACTGAGCCCGGCGTTTTCCGACCTGACCCGTAACGGCCAGTTGGGCATGTTCGACACCGATCGCCAGGCCCGGCGCCTGCACACCTGGTCCAAAAGCGGCTGCTGCTGGCATCAGGACGCCAGCTGGAAGGTGGAAAACAACCTGCCGCTGATGGTCGAGGAGCGGATCGAGGAGGGCTACACCCCAGCGCCCGAGGAGGGCTTCATGCCCCGGGGTTATTTCAACGTCACCTACCGTGCCCTGGTCGACGGTCAGTGGCAGGAGCATTCACGACTCGAGAGCCCGGTCAGCGAGGCACCGGAAGTGTTCAGGGGCACCCTCGAGGGCAAGATCCCGGTCGAGCTCTGGTGGCAGCGCCAGGGCGAAGTGCTGGTGGGCGAAGTACGTTATCCCAGGGGCGGCAGCGGCCAGCCGATCCTCCTGGTGGGGGGCGACTACGAGACCGGCAGCGTGACCCTGGTAGAGTCCGGCAGCCACGGCGAGATCACCGGCACCTGGTATGTGCAGACCGAAAACAACCCGCAGGGCAAGCGTGAGGCGGTCTGGGTCCAGGGTTCGAAGCGCTTTAACGGGATGCTGCAGGAAACTTCGGCCAAGGTCGCCGAGAACAAGCTCGGGCCGGTGGCCGATGAGCAACGCGATGGGCGCTACCTGATGCGTGACGATGCCGAGCAGCGCAGCGCCGAGCTGATCCTGACCCTGGTGCCCGGCACCGAGCCCCATGCCCTGGGCAGTGTCGATGTGAGCATGCGCCTTGAGCGCCCCGGCGTGGCGCCGCTGCTGATGCAGCAACGGGTGCCGCTGACCGTCGGCAACCTGGCTATAGTCTGGGACCCGAAAACCCGGCGCGGCTACCGCTTGCAGTTGCTCAAGGGGGCGCTGCTGATGTCGGGCAACTACGAGTACCGCGACTTGCGCGGGACCTACGTCAAGCAGCCTTGAGCCACGAATAAAATAGCCCTTGTGGGTCATGCCGATCAGTTAAGCGCTAGAGCGAACGAAAAAACATAACCTGTGGCGAGGGCGCTTGCTGCCGTGGGGCCAGCCGGCGCTCCGGGGCGTAGCCGTCGCCTTTTTGCGGCCGCTGCGCGGCCCAGCGGGAGCAAGTTCCCTCGCCACCATGACAGTGCTTGCCCTTAACTGAGTGGCATTAGCCCTTGCGGGCCGGTGTTTCTTCAGTGTTAGCTTCACCCTCGGCAGCTTTCGAGCAGGCCAGCGCTTGTCCGGGAGTCGCGAGGGAGGGGTCACCAGATGCCGAAAGCCCTGTTCAGGCTGTTCTTCACCCATCGCCTGGCGGCCCTGGCGGGCGCCGAGTCGTTGCGGGCGATTCGTGAAGGGTTGCTGTGGTTGCTGCCTTGCCTGCTGGTCTCGGCCAGCTTTCTGATCCTGGCCCAATGTGCCCGCGCCCTGGGCCTGCCGGTGCAGGTGTCGGAGATGTTCGCCGGCCTGCACACCCAGATCAACTCGGTGCTGCCGCTGCTGGTGGCGACCTCCATCGGCTACATGTTGGCCATCCGCTACCGCCTGCCGCAATTGCCCGTGGCCCTGCTGTGCCTGGCCCATGTGGTGATCGCCAGCTACCTGTTGCGTGATTACCCGTTGGCGGCGGCGACCTTCGTCCTGTTCATCGCCATCGCTTCGCCCCTGGTCACGGTGCCGATCATTGCCTGGCTGCACCGTCGGCGCTGGACCCGCCTGGTGCACGAAGACCTGGTGGGCTACAACCTCAAGGGCACCATCAACATGGTGCTGCCGGGGGCGGTGACCGTGCTGCTGCTGGTGTGCGTGCTGCAATTGCTGCTGCAGATTCCGCAGATCGCCTACATGCAGCAGCCAATGAGCATCGGCTCGCTGGACAGCCCCTACCGCAGCGCGGCCTTGCTGACCTCGGCCAATTCGATCCTGTGGTTTTTCGGGATTCATGGCTCTTACGCCATGCAGCCGTTGTTCGACGTGATGGACCAGGCTGTGGCGATGAATGCCCACGACCTGGCCGCCGGGCAACCGGTGCGCTTTGCCCTCAACAGCGGCCTGCTGGGCTGCTTCGCCTTTATCGGGGGCTCGGGCGGATCGCTGGCCCTGGTGCTGGCGATCCTGCTGTTTTCGCGCAATCAGTCGATGCGCCTGCTGGCGGTGGCGAGCCTGCCGCTGTCGCTGTTCAACGTCAACGAACTGCTGCTGTTCGGCTTGCCGATCATCCTCAATCCGCGCCTGCTGGTGCCCTTTGTGCTGGTGCCGATGATCAACGTCACCCTGGCACTGGGCGCGGTGCAACTGGGCTGGGTGGCGCCATCGGTGGCCACGGTGCCGTTCACCGCACCGGTGCTGCTCAATGCCTACCTCAGTACCCAGGGCGACTGGGGCGCGGTGTTGCTGCAGGTGGTGCTGCTGGGCCTGGGCACGGTGATTTACGTGCCCTATGTGCGCGCGATCCAGCGCCAGAGCGCGGACAACGCCAAGGTCTACCTGAGGACCTTCGACACCACCTTTCACGGCCTGGAGGAAAAGGGCCGGCTGTTCGAGCTCGATCCGGTGGTGGCCTCCTATAAGGCCGCGGCCCTGCGTGCCCATGCGTTCTCCCGGGTGCAGCAGCTCAGCGAGTACGAGTTCCACCTCGAGTACCAGCCCCAGGTGTCCCAGCGCACGGGGCTCTGCACCGGCTGCGAGGCGCTGCTGCGGGCGCGGGATCGCGGCGGCAGCGAGCAGTCGCCCTGGGAGCTGTTGCAGTGGCTGGGGCAGGCCAAGCTGATGGCGGATGTGGACTTCTGGGTCGCCTCCCAGGCGGTGCGCCAGCACCTGAGTTGGCAAAAAAGCGGTTTCGAATTGCCGATCACGATCAATATTTCCGGCGCGACCCTGGCCAGCGCCGAGCACAGCGAACGCCTCCTGGAAATCCTCGCCCGGGCCCAGGGTCGGGTCTCGGTGGAGGTCACCGAAGATGCGCTGGTGGGCGACGTGCTGATCACCCAACGCCTGATCGGCAAGCTGCATGCCATGGGCGCGCGGTTTTACATCGACGATTTCGGCACCGGCTTTTCCGCCTTGAGTTACCTGCATCAGTTTGCCGTGGACAGCATCAAGATCGACCGCAGTTTTGTCCTCGCCCAGCACGAAGCCAAGGGCGCCCAGGTGCTCAATGGCCTGCTGCGGTTCTGCGAGACCCTGGACCTGGGGGTGGTGGTCGAAGGCGTCGAAACCCGCGAGCAGCTGGATTTTCTACAGTCCAGCTCGGAGCTGATCATCCAGGGCTGGTACTTCAGCAAGGCCTTGCCGGCGGCGCAGATTCCTCAGTTCGTGATCGACACCGCGCAGCGTGTGCAGGCCGCGCGCCGACCGTTGACCGAAGGCTGAGCAAGCGGCCTCAGTGCCGAGCGGCGGGCCGGCTAAACTCGATGCAGTCCGGGCGCGGCAACGCTTGCCAGGCCTCAAGGTCAGCCTGGTCGGCGGCGCGCAACCACAGGCCGTGGTGCTCGATCAGCGGCTCGGCGGGCAGGCTCAGCAACTGGGCCAGGTCCAGTTTCAGCAGGTGGCCGGAATCGCCATCGCGCTCGGGCTGCCAGTCCCGTTCAAACAGGCGAACACTCAAGCGGTTGCCGACAAACGCTTCGAACTGCGGCCGGTTGTGCAACGGCTGCGCCGCGATGCGCAGGCTGCGCTCGCGCACATCCAGCAGCAACAACTGCCAGCCCCGGCCGTTTTGATCGCGGCCCTGGGTTTCGCTCAACAGGCGGGTCAGTGCCAGGTAACGCCCGTCTCCGGACCAGATCATCGACGGCGCCAGGTCCTTCAGCGCGCAACCCGAGGCTGTCAGCAGGTGCCCGCCGAGGCGCGGCATGCTCGGCCGCAGCCAGCTGTCGGCGTACTCGGTCTCGCAGCCGAACAGCCAGGCGGCATCCTCGCCGTTTGGGCTGGGCTGGATGAAATCGCCGTCGGCCACGGCGGCTTGCGGGCGCTGCACCCGGCGCCAGTCCGGCAGGCGTCGCAGCTGTCCAGCCTCGATCTGCAAGGTCGCGACCTGGTAGTACAGGCGTGAGTCTTCGCGGTAACGGCAGAACGGCGCGGCGGTTTCCGCAGGGCCCGCCGGCTGGTTGTAACGCTGCAACGGCTGGCTGTGCAGCGACGGGTCAAGGCGCCCGGCGATCAACGCCAGGCTCAGGCGGGCATCGCGAAAATCGAGGATCCGCGCCGCGAGCATGGGCGGGCCTGGCAGCAACCGACGCTGTTGCACATCCGCCACCAGCACCTGGCCGGCCACCGCTGGGGCCTGGGTAAAGGGCAGCAGGGCCAGGTAGCGCTGACAGGTGGAAACCCGGTGGTCGAGCAGCCAGCGGCCCGGCAGGCTCCAGTCGCCGATCTGGCACTGGTAGCCGCCGAGGCCGTCCGGGTTGTCGCTGAGCCAACTGAAGCGCGCTCGCACCTCGTCGAGCAAGGGTTGGGATTCGATCTGGGCAATGCCGCGCTGGCCCTGGCTGTCCAGCGCCAGCACCAGGCGGATCCGCGCCAGGGGCAGGTCGGCGACCTGGACCCGGCCCTGGGCGTCATGGCCGACCTGGGTCTGGGTGTCGCCGTGGATGCTCTGCAGGCGGTAGCCGTAAGTTCCGCAGTCCGGCTGGGCGCAGTCGAGGTAGGCGTCGAAGCGCAGGTGCTGATGGTCCAGGGCCGGCAGGCTGTACCAATAGAAGGACGGCTCCTGCGGGCTGGCCTGCCATGGCTCGGGCAGCGCCCGCCAGCCCTGGTCGAGTTGCCACAGCCAATAGCCGCGGGTGTCGCTGGCCGAGTCGTCGGCCAGGCAGGCAAATCCGTCGCCGTTCGCGCTCCACACCCGCGGGCTGTCGGCCCCCAGCAGCAGGCCGGAAGGCTGGCCGTCGAGGCTCAGGTGATAGCGCGGGCTGCGCAACGGCTCCAGGGGTTGCTCCAGCGTGCGCAGGCTTGCAGGCAGGGCGATCTGCCCGGTCAGGCAGTGCTGGCCCTCGGGGCTGTGTTCCTCCAGCCCGACCCGGGCCACGGCCTGCTGCCAGGCGCCGGGCTCCAGCCACAGGTCGGCGATCGGCACCAGGTCCACCGCCCGGGCGCCCTGCAGCAATTCTTGCAGCGGGTCCTGGCGCGTGCCGTTGTCCACCAGCGGGCTGTAGCGCCCGCCGAGACCCGCTGCATCGAAGCGGTCCAGTTCCCAGAACTCGCTGTGGGCGCAGTGATACACCCGGCGCTGCTGGCGGTCGAGTATCACCAGCCCCCAGCTCTGGCGCGACGGCACCGGGGCGGCGAAGTAGCGACCGTCCTCGCTGAAGCGCGCCGAGGCGCCCAGGCCCTCCAGCAGCACGCCATCGGGGAACAGGTAGTCGCAATAGGTCGGGCCGCCCATGGCGATTTCACCCTGGTTGAACACCCGGATCGGCTCGCCTTCCGGGGTCACTTGCGGTTCGTTGCCGCCCCAGGCGCTGGGGCCGGAGCCGCCCTGGGTGACGCGGACCAGGCCCAGGCGCCGCTCCAGGCTGCTGATAGCGGCCATCCCGGCAACGATGCTGACAAACGCCGCGGCAATGTCCCAGTACGCCGGCAGCGCCCGGCCCAGGCTGAACCCCAGGCCGAACACCGCGCTGATCAGCAGGCGGATCCAGCCCCGGGCCAGGGTGCTCCAGCCCAGGCGCGCGCTGAGCCAGGCCAGTAGCGCGCAGCTGGCGACCACCAGCAACGCCAGGGGTGGCGGCAGCAGGGTGACGAAAAAGATCGGCAGCAGCAGCGCCAGCATTTGCCAGAGCAGTTCCAGCAGCAGGCGGCCCAGGCTTTTTTCGGCGCTGACGGGGACGGGACGGTTAGCCACCAGGAGCATCCTTGTGCGCAAGAGGGGACAGCGCCCAAGGGGGCGGGCGCGAACCGGGCAAATCTACGCCTTTGGCGCTGAAAAAGGCAGCCTGGCTTTATGGGTCATTATGACTGCGTAGATAGTCATAATGACCCATAAACATCGATGTCATTATGACTCTTATGATTATATCTATCTGAATTTAAAGGGCTTATTGGTTGGCATGAATACTGATACTACAAGGCTGTATCCGAACCTCTGTCGAGGAGTATCCATGATGATCCGTGACTACAGTTCACCGCAGCAGGTCCTGCAACTGTCGAGCAAGGTGCTGGCCCTGGGCGCGTTGTTATTGGCGGTGGGCGTGTATGGCGCCTATTTCTACTCGGGGCCGGTGCCGCTTGGCGCATTGGTGTCCCTGCACACCCTGGTGATTCTCGGGCCGACCTTGCTCAAGGTCGGTTATGTCATGCGTTTATTGGCCCAGCGTCGGTTGTGCGCAGAGCAGGGGAGTGCGGCCTGTGCCATGGCATAAGTCTTACCTGAAGTGGACCGGTCGGCCCTTGTGGAGCCTGGGCTTTCGCCCGTTTTTTCTCGCCGGGGCCGGCTTCGGCTGTATCGCCCTGGCGCTCTGGGGGATGTGGCTGTACGGGCGCTTGCCCGGCGCGCAGCCGGTGGGCGGGATGCTGGCCTGGCATCGGCATGAGATGCCCTTTGGTTTCGCCACGGCGATCATTGCCGGTTTTCTGCTGACCGCGGTGCCGAACTGGACCGGGCGCCCCGGCATCAGTGGCGGGCCGTTGCTCGGGTTGTGGCTGGTCTGGCTGGTGGCGCGCCTGGCGTGGTGGCTGCCGTTGCCGGTGCCGCTGCTGCTCGGGCTGCAGGGGGTGTTTTTGCCGCTGCTGGCTTGGGTCCTGGGCCGTGAACTGGTGGCCGCCGGCAAGCGCGACAATTACCCGATTGTCGCGGTGCTGGGGTTGTTGGCGCTGTGCCAGGGCCTGACCCTGTGGGGCATCGCCGAGAATGACCTGGCCTATCAACGGCGCGGCGTGCTGGCGGCCCTGTGGCTGGTGGCGGCGCTGCTCAGCGTGATTGGCGGGCGGGTGATTCCGTTCTTTATCCAGCGCGGCCTGAACCGCCCGGCCAGCCCGGCGGATCGCCCCTGGACCACGCGCTTGCTGTTGATCACCACCTTGCTGCTGGCGCTGTCCATCGGCCTGGGCCTGGGGGAGCTGCCGACGCCGTGGCTGGCGCTGCCCTATGGTGTGCTCCTGGTCTTGCAGGTGCGGCGGCTGTGGCGTTGGCATGACCTCGGCCTGTGGCGCGTGCCGCTGTTGTGGTCGCTGTACCTGGCCTACGCCTGGCTGGCCCTGGCGGCGCTGGCGATGGTGTTCTGGCACCTGGGTGTATTGCCGTACCAGAGCCTGGCCAGCCACGCTCTGGCGGTGGGCGGGTTGGGTGGTCTGGTGCTGGCGATGATCGCCCGGGTCAGCCTGGGGCATACCGGGCGGCCCCTGCGCGCGCCGATAACGGTGGTGATCGGTTTTGGCCTGATGCTGCTGGCAGCCTTGTGCCGGGTGCTGCTGGTGCCGTTCAACGGCTGGGCGCTGGGGGTGTCGGCGGCCTTGTGGTGCGCGGCCCTGGCCTTGTTTCTGCTGAGTTACAGCGGCTTGCTGCTCAAGCCCCGGCTTTGAGCATTGAAGTGCCTGGAGGGCGGACCTCGGCGGCGGATCGGTAAAACGGCTGGGGGTGAAGGGGGGCAGTGGTCTACTCTAAGCAAAAAAAGTTAGCCGCCTAATGGAGTTCGCGATGTTGTCCCCAGCCAAGCCCGCCAATGAAGCTGCGCGGGTGAAGACCCTACATGCACTGAAGCTGCTCGACACCGAGGCCGAAGAACGTTTCGACCGGCTGACCCGCCTGGCCAAGCGCCTGTTCGGCGTGCCCATCGCCCTGGTCAGCCTGGTGGACGGCGAACGCCAGTGGTTCAAGTCCTGCATGGGCCTGGAGGCCAGCGAAACCTCGCGGGATATCTCCTTCTGCGGGCATGCGATTCTCGGTGAGCAGATCCTCCTGGTCAGCGATGCCGAGCTCGACGACCGTTTTTTTGACAACCCGCTGGTGGTCGGCGAGCCGGGGATTCGTTTCTACGCCGGCTGTCCGCTGACCGTGGCCGATGGCAGCAAGCTCGGCACCCTGTGCCTGATCGACGTCAAGCCACGGGATCTCGATGACGAGGAGCGCGGGCTGCTGCGCGACCTGGGGCGCATGGCCGAGCAGGAACTGGCGGCGGTGCAGATGGCGAGCATGGATGAGCTGACCCTGCTGTCCAACCGCCGCGGCTTCGTGGCCCTGGCCCGTTATGGCCTGGCGGCATGCCAGCGCCTGGACAAACCCGCGACCCTGCTGTTTTTCGACCTCAACGACTTCAAGCAGATCAACGACACCTACGGCCATGCCGAAGGCGACACGGCACTCAAGACCTTCGCCGATGTGCTGCGCATCGCCTTTCGCGAAAGCGACGTGATCGGCCGCCTGGGGGGCGACGAGTTCGTGGCGCTGCTGACCGGCTCCAACCATATCGAGACCTCGGCCATCATGGGCCGCCTGCAAGAAATCCTCGACGAGCGCAACACGACCCTGCAGCGGGGCTACGACTTGCGCTTCAGCGTCGGCCTGGTGGAGTACGCCCCCGAGAGCCAGCAGAGCGTCGAAGACCTGCTGGCCGAGGCGGACAAGGCGATGTACGTGCACAAGCAGGCGCTGCGCAAAAAACCTTGATCGGGGCCTTGGCGAAGCTGTTAACGTCAGGCTCTTTTTCAGTCTGGAAGACGCCCCATGGATGCCCGCGCCAGTGACCTGCTGCACAGCCTGTTGTCGAACCGGCGCAGCCAGCGCGATTTCAGTGACCAGGGCCTGGCCCTGGCACAGCTGAACGCGATCCTGCTGGCCGGCCAGGGCCACACCTCGCCCGACGGCAAGCGTGGCGCACCTTCGGCGCATGCCTTGCACCCTCTGCGCCTGCGGGTGATTGCCCGGCGCGTGGAGGGCCTTGCCTCCGGTGTCCACGATTTCGACAGTGCCTCGGCCACCCTGCATCAGGTCGGCCCGGCCTTGAGCCCGGGCAGCCTCAACGCCGCGGCCCTGGGCGATGAAACCTGGCTGGAGCAGGCCGCCGCCGTGGTGGTGATCATCGCTGACCGCGAGTTGGCGATCCGGCATTTTGCCGAGCAGCAGGCCGATGGTCTTCGGGGTGCGCGCTACGTGGATTTCGAGGCCGGCGCGGTGACCCAGAACATGTACCTGGCCGTGACGGCCGCCGGATTGGGCGCGGTGGTGGTGATGGGCTTCGATGACCTGTCGCTGAACACCACCCTGGGCCTCACGGGCAGCGAGGCGGCAGTGGCGTTGTTTTGTATTGGACAGCCCCGGCGCTAGGTGAATAGCCCCCCTGTGGCGAGGGAGCTTGCTCCCGTTCGGCCGCGTAGCGGTCGTAAGGGGCTGCACTGCCCTGGGTCAGATAAACCGAGGTGGCTGGGGTTGGGCCCGCTGCGCGGGCCAGCGGGAGCAAGCTCCCTCGCCACAAAAGGGCGGCATTGCGCCGCCCACTGGCTGGCTTCCCTCAACGCTGGGCCTTACTCGGCTCCCTCGGGCACCAGGAACGCGGCTTCCAGCAACTGCCGGGTGTAGGGGTGTTGCGGCGCGGCGAAGATGTCCCTGGCGTCGCCCTGTTCCACCACCTGGCCGTGCTTGATCACCATCAGTTGATGGCTCAGGGCCTTGACCACTGCCAGGTCGTGGCTGATGAACAGGTAGGTCAGGTTGTACTTGCTTTGCAGCTTGCGCAGCAGCTCCACCACCTGGCGTTGCACGGTGCGGTCCAGGGCCGAGGTCGGTTCGTCGAGCAGGATCAGCCGTGGCTTGAGCACCAGGGCCCGGGCAATGGCGATGCGCTGGCGCTGGCCACCGGAGAACTCGTGGGGGTAGCGGTTGCGGGTCTCGGGGTCGAGGCCGACTTCCTTGAGGGCGTCGATAATCGCCTGTTCCTGCTCGGCTTCGGTGCCGATCTTGTGGATGCGCAGGCCTTCGCCAACGATCTGGCTGACGCTCATGCGCGGGCTGAGGCTGCCGAACGGGTCCTGGAACACCACCTGCATTTCCCGACGCAGCGGCCGCACCTGTTGCTGCGACAGGCTGTCCAGGGCCTGGCCTTCGAAGCGAATCCCGCCCTTGCTGCCGATCAGCCGCAGGATGGCCAGGCCCAGGGTCGATTTGCCCGAGCCGCTTTCGCCGACGATGCCCAGGGTCTGGCCCTGGGGCAGGCTGAAATTGATGCCGTCCACGGCCTTGACGTAGTCCACGGTGTTGCGCAAAAAGCCCTTCTTGATCGGGAACCAGACTTTCAGGTCGTCGACCTCCAGCAGTGGCGGGCCGACTTCGTTGCTGGCCGGGATGCCGCTGGGTTCCGCCGCCAGCAACTCCTGGGTGTAAGGGTGCTGCGGCGCGCGGAACAGCTCGGCGCACGACGCCTGCTCGACAATCCGCCCGCGCTGCATCACGCACACCCGGTGGGCGATGCGCCGCACCAGGTTCAAGTCGTGGCTGATCAGCAGCAACGCCATGCCCAGGCGCGCCTGCAGCTCCTTGAGCAGTTCGAGGATCTTCAACTGCACGGTGACGTCCAGCGCGGTGGTCGGCTCGTCGGCGATCAGCAGCTCCGGCTCGTTGGCCAGGGCCATGGCGATCATCACCCGTTGCCGTTGGCCGCCGGACAGTTCGTGGGGCAGGGCCTTGAGCCGCTTGTGCGGTTCGGGGATGCCCACCAGCTCCAGCAACTCCAGGGTGCGTCGGGTCGCGACCTTGCCGCTCAGGCCCTTGTGCAGACCGAGCACTTCATTGATCTGCTTCTCGATGCTGTGCAGCGGGTTGAGGGAGGTCATGGGCTCCTGGAAGATCATCGCGATCCGGTTGCCGCGGATATGGCGGATGGTCTTCTCTTTCAGGGTCAGCAGGTCCTGGCCGGAATAAATGATGGTGCCGGAGGGGTGGCGCGCCAGGGGGTAGGGCAGCAGGCGCAGGATCGAGTGCGCGGTCACCGACTTGCCGGAGCCGCTTTCGCCCACCAGGGCCAGGGTTTCGCCGCGCTTGATGTCGAAGCTGATGCCTTCGACCACCCGTTGCTGTTGCTCGCCGACCACAAATTCGACGGCGAGGTCGCGGACTTCGATCAGATTGTCCTGATTCATCTCATTTCCTCGGGTCGAAGGCGTCGCGAGCGGACTCGCCGATAAACACCAGCAGGCTGAGCATGATTGCCAGCACGGCAAAGGCACTGATGCCCAGCCACGGAGCCTGCAGGTTGGATTTGCCCTGGGCCACCAGCTCGCCCAGGGACGGTGCGCCCGGGGGCAGGCCGAAGCCGAGGAAGTCGAGGGCGGTCAGGGTGCCGATGGCGCCGGTGAGGATGAACGGCATGAAGGTCATGGTCGAGACCATGGCGTTGGGCAGGATATGGCGGAACATGATCGCGCCGTTCTGCATGCCCAGGGCCCTGGCCGCGCGCACGTATTCCAGGTTGCGCCCGCGCAGGAACTCGGCGCGCACCACGTCCACCAGGCTCATCCAGGAAAACAGCAGCATGATCCCCAGCAGCCACCAGAAGTTGGGCTGCACGAAACTGGCCAGGATGATCAGCAGGTACAGCACTGGCAGCCCGGACCAGATCTCCAGGAAGCGTTGCCCCACCAGGTCGACCCAGCCGCCGTAGAAGCCCTGCAGGGCGCCGGCGATCACGCCAATGATGGAACTGAGCACAGTCAGGGTCAGGGCGAACAGCACCGAAATCCGGAAGCCGTAGATCACCCGGGCCAGCACGTCGCGGCCCTGGTCATCGGTGCCCAGCAGGTTATCCGCCGAGGGCGGCGCCGGGGCCGGGACCCGCAGGTCGTAGTTGATGCTCTGGTAGCTGAACGGGATCGGCGCCCAGAGCACCCAGGCGTCCTTGGCCGCCAGCAGCTCGCGGATATACGGGCTCTTGTAGTTGGCCTCCAGGGGGAATTCGCCGCCGAAGGTGGTTTCCGGGTAGCGCTTGAGCGCCGGGAAGTACCAGCTGTCGTCGTAATGCACCACCAGCGGCTTGTCGTTGGCGATCAGCTCGGCGCCCAGGCTCGCGCCAAACAGGATCAGGAACAGCCACAGCGACCACCAGCCACGCTTGTTGGCCTTGAAGCGCTCGAAGCGCCGACGATTGAGGGGGGACAGTTTCATCTCAATGCTCCCGGCTTTCGAAGTCGATGCGCGGATCGACCAGGGTGTAGGTGAGGTCGCCGATCAGTTTCACCACCAGCCCCAGCAGGGTGAAGATGAACAGGGTGCCGAACACCACCGGGTAATCGCGGTTGATCGCCGCTTCAAAACTCATCAGGCCCAGGCCGTCGAGGGAGAAGATCACTTCCACCAGCAACGAACCGGTGAAGAAAATCCCGATAAAAGCCGAGGGGAAGCCGGCGATCACCAGCAGCATGGCGTTGCGGAACACGTGGCCGTACAGGACTTTGCGCTGGGTCAGGCCCTTGGCCTTGGCGGTGATCACGTACTGCTTGTTGATCTCGTCGAGGAAGCTGTTCTTGGTGAGCAGGGTCATGGTTGCGAAGTTGCCGATCACCAGGGCCGTCACCGGCAGGGCCAGGTGCCAGAAGTAGTCGAGGATCTTGCCGCCCCAGCTCAACTGTTCGAAATTGTTGGAGGTCAGCCCGCGCAAGGGGAACCAGTCGAAGTAACTGCCGCCAGCGAACACCACGATCAGCAGGATCGCGAACAGGAACGCCGGGATCGCGTAGCCGACGATGATCGCCGAGCTGGTCCAGACATCGAAGTGGCTACCGTGGCGGGTGGCCTTGGCGATCCCCAGGGGGATCGACACCAGGTACATGATCAGGGTGCTCCAGAGCCCGAGGGAGATGGACACCGGCATCTTCTCCTTGATCAGGTCCACCACCTTGGCATCGCGAAAGAAGCTGTCGCCGAAATCCAGGGTCGCGTAGTTCTTGATCATGATCCACAGGCGTTCCGGCGCCGATTTGTCGAAGCCGTACATCTTCTCGATTTCCTTGACCAGGGCCGGGTCCAGGCCCTGGGCGCCACGGTAGCTGGAACCGGCCACCGAGACTTCGGCGCCGCCGCCGGCAATGCGGCTGGTGGCGCCTTCGAAACCTTCGAGCTTGGCGATCATCTGCTCCACCGGCCCGCCGGGCGCGGCCTGGATGATGACGAAGTTGATCAGCAGGATACCCAGCAGGGTGGGGATGATCAGCAGCAGTCGACGAACAATGTAGGCCAGCATCTTATTGCTCCACGCCGGCCGGTTGGGCCGGGTCCTGGCTGCTTGAGGTCACGGCGGGCTTGGCGTCGGGCTTGATCCACCAGGTGGCGGTGCCGATGTCGTACTTGGGCGAGACCTTGGGGTGGCCGACATGGTCCCAGTAGGCCACGCGCCAGGTCTTGATATGCCAGTTGGGGATCACGTAGTAGCCCCATTGCAACACCCGGTCCAGGGCGCGGGCATGGGCCACCAGGCTCTGGCGCGAGTCGGCGTTGATCAGGTCTTCGACCAGGGCGTCGATGGTCGGGTCCTTGAGGCCGATGAAATTGCGGCTGCCCGGCTTGTCGGCGCTGGAGGACTGCCAGAACTCGCGCTGCTCGTTACCCGGCGAGTTGGACTGGGGGAAGCTGCCGACCACCATGTCGAAATCTCGCGAGCGCAGGCGGGTGATGTACTGGGACACGTCGACCCGGCGGATCACCAGGTCAATCCCCAGGTCGCTGAGGTTGCGCTTGAACGGCAGCAGCACCCGTTCGAATTCGGTCTGTGCCAGCAGGAACTCGATCACCACCGGCTTGCCCTGGGCGTCGACCATCTTGTCGTCGACGATGCGCCAGCCGGCTTCCTGCAGCAGTTGGTAGGCCTGGCGTTGCTGGGCGCGGATCATGCCGCTGCCATCGCACACCGACGGCTCGAAGGCTTCGCTGAAGACCTGGGCCGGCAGTTTGCTGCGCAGCGGGCCGAGGACTTTCAGCTCTGCGGCATCGGGCAAGCCGGTGGCCGCCATCTCGGAGTTTTCAAAGTAGCTGCGGGTGCGGGTGTAGGCGCCGTTGAACAGCTGCTTGTTGGTCCATTCAAAATCCAGCAGCAGGCTCAGGGCCTGGCGCACCCGTACGTCCTGGAACACCGGGCGGCGGATGTTGTAGACAAAACCCTGCATGCCGGTGGGGTTGCCGTTGGCGATCTGCTCCTTGATCAGCCGCCCGGCAGCGACGGCGGGGGTGTTGTAGGCGGTGGCCCAGTTCTTCGCGCTCATCTCCAGCCAGAAGTCGAATTGCCCGGCCTTGAGCGCTTCCAGGGCCACGGTGTTGTCGCGGTAGTAGTCGGTGGCCATGACATCGAAGTTGTAGAAGCCCCGGTTGATCGGCAGGTCCTTGCCCCAGTAATCCTTGACCCGCTCGTAGCGGATCGAGCGCCCGGCCTTGACCTCGGACACCTTGTACGGGCCGCTGCCCAGGGGGATCTCCAGGTTGCCCTTGGCGAAATCGCGGTTTTCCCACCAGTGCTTGGGCAGCACGGGCAACTGGCCGAGGATCAGCGGCAACTCGCGGTTGTTGTTGTGCTTGAACGTGAACAGCACCCGCAGCGGGTCTTCGGCCACCACGTCGGCGACGTCGGCGTAATAGCCCCGGTACAGCGGCGCGCCGGATTTGATCAGGGTCTGGAAGGTGAACACCACGTCCTCGGCACGCACCGGGTGGCCGTCATGGAAGCGCGCTTCGGGGCGCAGGTAGAAGCGCACCCAGCTGTTGTCCGGGGCCTTTTCGATCTTGCCGGCGATCAGCCCGTACTCGGTGAAGGGCTCATCCAGGCTCTGGCGCATCAGGGTGTCGTAGATCAGGCCGATATTGTCCGCCGGCACGCCTTTGTTGATAAACGGGTTGAGGCTGTCGAACGCGCCGAAGCCGGCTTCGCGGAACGTACCGCCCTTGGGCGCATCCGGGTTGACGAAGTCGAAGTGCTTGAAGTCGGCGGGGTATTTCGGCGGTTCGTTGTACAGGGTCAGGGCATGTTGCGGGGCGGCCTGGGCCAGGCAGGCCAGAGTCGAAAGCAGCAGGCCGCTGGCCTGCAGCAGTGCGCGCATGGTCATCATTGGGCTTTCTCCGAAGACTTCAGCCACCACGCGCTCAGGCCCAATTGGTAGGGCGGCGTGGTGACGAAGGCGAACCGGTTGCGGTACGCCAGGCGATGATAATTGAGGTACCAGTTGGGAATGATGTAGTGCTGCCACAGCAGCACCCGATCCAGGGCCCGGCCGGCGGCCAGTTGCTCGTCGCGGGTCTGGGCGGCGAGCAGTTGTTCCAGCAGGTGATCGACGATTGGATTGGCGATGCCCGCGTAGTTCTTGCTGCCCTTGACTCCGACCTGGCTCGAATGGAAGTACTGCCACTGCTCAAGGCCGGGGCTCAGGGTCTGGTTGAGGGTCATGAGGATCATGTCGAAATCGAACTGGTCCAGGCGCTGCTTGTACTGCGCCCGATCCACCGTGCGCAGGCGTGCATCGATGCCGATACTGGCGAGGTTTTCGATATAGGGCTGCAGGATTCGCTCCAGGTTCGGATTGACCAGCAGCAACTCGAAACGCAGCGGCTCGCCCTGGCTGTTGACCAGGCGCTGGCCATTGAGCTTCCAGCCGGCGTCGCCGAGCAGGCCCAGGGCGCGGCGCAGGGTGTCCCGGGGAATGCCGCGGCCGTCGGTCTGGGGCAGGCTGAAGGGCTGGGTGAAGAGCTTGGCCGGCAATTGCTCGCGGTACGGCGACAGCATCAGCCACTCATGGCCGACCGGCAGGCCGCTGGCCGAGAACTCGCTGTTGGGGTAGTAGCTCATGGCGCGCTTGTAGGCGCCGCTGAACAGGGTGCGGTTGGTCCATTCGAAGTCGAACATCAGCCCCAGGGCTTCGCGCACCTTGACCTCGGCAAAGGTCGCGCGCCGGGTGTTCATGAACAGGCCCTGGGTCTGGGTCGGAATCTGGTGCGCAACCTGGGCCTTGATCACATCGCCGCGATTGACCGCCGGGAAGTTGTAGCCGTTGGCCCAGTTCTTGGCCTGGTGCTCGATGTAGATGTCGAACTCGCCAGCCTTGAAGGCTTCGAAGGCCACGTCGCTGTCGCGGTAGAACTCGACTTCGACCCGGTCGAAATTATTGAAACCCCGGTTCACCGGCAGGTTCTCGCCCCAGTAGTCCTTGACCCGCTCGAACACCAGTTGGCGGCCGGGCTGGACCCGGGTGATGCGGTACGGCCCGCTGCCCAGGGGCGGCTCGAAGGTGGTGGCCTTGAAGTCTCGATCCTTCCAGTAGTGCTGGGGCAGCACCGGCAGCTCGCCCATGCGCAGGATCAGCAGCGGGTTGCCGGCACGCTTGAACACAAAACGGATCCGCAGCGGGCCGAGGATGTCGACCCGTTGCACTTCCTGCAGGTTGGTGCGGTATTGCGGATGGCCTTCCTTGAGCAGGACCCGATAGGAAAACGCCACGTCCCGGGCGGTGATCGGCGTGCCATCGTGGAAGCGCGCTTCGGGCCGCAGGTTGAACACCACCCAGCTGCGGTCCTCGCTGTATTCGACGGAGCGCGCGATCAGGCCGTAGCTGGAAGTGGGTTCGTCGCCGGACGGGGCATACAGGCCGGTGCCGACCATCAACGGCTCATTCAGCTCGTTGACCCCGTATTGCAGGAAGTTGGGGGTGGTGACTGGGCTGGTGCCCTTGAAGGTATAGGGGTTGAGGGTGTCGAAGGTGCCAAAGGCCATGACCCGCAAGGTGCCGCCTTTGGGCGCTGCGGGGTTCACCCAATCGTAATGGGTGAACTTGGCTGGGTACTTGAGCGTGCCGAACTGCGCATAACCATGACTTTCGGTGATCGTTGCGCTTGCGGGAAAGCTCAAGGCCAGACTGATTAGGAACAGGAGGAGGGGACGCATCAAGTCAGAGATCCGATCCAGGCGGCTTGGGCTTAGTGCTCGGTACAGTAACAGCTTGTATCAGCAGGAAAAAGGCCGTTGTAGCGGGCTTTCCAAGGCTTGGACAGGGGTATGGAGCGAGTGAGGGTTTCCGTGGCCAAAGAATGGCTGCGCTGGTCACCATGAGCGCCGTGCAACCTCAGACAGACAAGATCAAGGAAAGGGCTTGCCAGCGCTACGCACTGGAGCGGGAGCAAGCTCCCTCGCCACGGCGGGCTTGCTGCTCAGCGCAAGCCCTTTGAGCGTCATCTATCAGTGCGGCAGGTAAACCGTCAGCATCTGCCCGGGCTTGAGGGCCTGGCCGGCGCGCGGGTTCCAGCGCTTGAGGTGCTGCATCTCGACGTTGAAACGCTTGGCGACCATGTACAGCGAGTCGCCTTGCTTGACCTTGTACTGGGTCGACTTCTTGTTGTTGGCTGCGACCACCGTGGTGGTGCGGCCTGCAGTACGCCGGGTCTTGTCCTGCATGACCAGGGTCTGGCCGACCTTGAGGTTCTTGCCGGTCAGCTGGTTCCAGCGTTGCAGGTCCTTGACCTCGACCTTGTTGGCCTTGGCGATGGTGCCCAGGTTGTCGCCGCGCTTGACCCGATAGGTGCGCTTGACGCCGGCGATCTCGGCGCGGGTTGCGCCTTCGAACACCGGCTTGAGCGGACGCTGGCTGATCAGCTCTTCAGGGCGCATGGTCGACAGGCTGGTGGTCAGCAACTGTGCCTTGGACGTTGGCACCAGCAGGTGCTGCGGGCCGTCGATGGTGGTGCGCTGCTTGAATGCCGGGTTGAGCTGGAACAGTTCGTCCTCGTCGATATTGGCCACCGCTGCGACCTTGGACAGGTCCATGCGCTGGTTGATCTCGACCACCTGGAAGTACGGTTCGTTGGCGATCGGGTTGAGGTTGACCCCGTACGCCTCGGGCGACAGCACCACCTGGGACAGGGCCAGCAGCTTGGGCACGTAGGCCTGGGTTTCTGCCGGCAGCGGCAGGTTCCAGTAATCGGTGGGCAGGCCGAGCTTTTCATTGCGCTCGATGGCCCGGCTGACCGTGCCTTCGCCGGCGTTGTAGGCGGCCAGGGCCAGCAGCCAGTCGCCGTTGAACATGTCGTGCAGGCGGGTCAGGTAGTCCATGGCCGCGGTGGTCGAGGCGGTGATATCGCGCCGGCCATCGTAGAAACGGGTCTGGCGCAGGTTGAAGTAGCGACCGGTGGAAGGAATGAACTGCCACAAGCCCACCGCATCGGCCCGGGAATAGGCCATGGGGTTGTAGGCGCTTTCAATCACGGGCAGCAGGGCCAGTTCCAGCGGCATGTTGCGCTCTTCAAGGCGCTCGACGATGTAGTGGATGTAGAGGCTGCCGCGCTCGCCGGCGTTTTCCAGGAACGATGGGTTACTGGCAAACCACAGGCGCTGTTGTTCAATGCGAGGGTTGACGCCCAGGCCGTCCTGCAGCTGGAAGCCCTGGCGCATGCGTTCCCAGACATCCTGGGGCACTTGCGGGCTGGGTTTTTCACTGAGCCAGATCGGCTTTTGCTTGATCCGGGCGTTGAAATTCTGGGTATGGCTGGCTTCGGTCTGGGGGACGTGGCTGGTGCTTTGGCAGCCCGCCAGGGTGGCGGACACAGCCACCGCGATAGCTTGAGCCAATCGCGTCAATGCGTCTGAATTGATGGTTTTACGAATAGATGACGACATTGGCTGGAAGTAAGTTCCGGGCAAAAATGTCGGGCGATTCTAGGAACCGCCCGAGGTTCGGTCAACCATTCAGAATTTTTGTACCAGGCAGCGGGGGTCTTAGAACTTATCTTTCCAAGCCCTCAAGGCCGCAAAAACCGCACTCTGCGACAGGTTATCCAGGCCATTCCGTTCGTCCGCTTTTTGTTTAACGGATGTTTCCGCGGTGCGTAGAAAAGGGTTGGTGAGTTTTTCCAGGGCCAGGGTCGAGGGCAGGGTCATGCGCCCGTCCTCACGCAGTTGGATGACCGTCGCCAGGCGCTCGGCGATGTCCGGGTTATGCGGCTCCACGGCCTGGGCGAACTTGAGGTTGCTCAGGGTGTACTCATGGGTGCAGTACACCCGGGTCTCGGCCGGCAGCGCGGCCAGGCTGTCGAGGGACTGGTGCATCTGCTCCGGGGTGCCTTCGAACAACCGCCCGCAGCCGGCGGCGAACAGGGTATCGCCGCAGAACAGCAGGCCGTCGTGGTAATAGGCGATATGCCCCAGGGTGTGCCCGGGTACGCTCATGACCCGAAATTCGCAGCCCAGTACGCTGACTTGGTCCTGGTCATCGAGCGCCACGTCGCGCCCGGGGATGTTCTCCCGGGCCGGGCCGTAGACCGTGGCGCCGCTCAATTGCTTGAGCTGCTCCACGCCGCCGACGTGATCGTGATGGTGATGGGTGATCAGGATATCGCTGAGGACCCAGCCTGGGTGCTGTTGCAGCCAGGCCACCACAGGCGCCGCATCACCCGGATCGACCACCGCGCAACGTTGGTGGTGCTGATCCTGTAACAACCAGATGTAGTTATCGGTGAAGGCGGGCAGGGCACTGATCTGTATCATCGTCGGATTCGCCAAGCGGAAAACAATGGCGCATCTTAGAACTTCTTGGCGGGTTGGAGAATGCAATGACCGATAAAGCGTTCGCTCAGGCCGATCCTGACTGGCTGGCGTTGATCAGCGCGGCCCGTGACTGGCTGTCCGGCCCCCTGGGCCAATTTTTGCTCGATGAAGAACGGCGCATGCTCGAAGACGAGCTGGGGCGTTTTTTTGGCGGTTACCTGGTGCATTACGGGCCTTCGGCGCAAACCCCGCCTGCGGCCCCCCAGGTGCAGCGCAACGTGCGCCTGGGCGCGCCCCTGCCGGGAGTGGAGATTGTCTGCGAAGAGCAGGCCTGGCCCCTGAGCGAGCATGCCGCCGACGTGGTGGTGTTGCAGCACGGCCTGGATTTCTGCCTGTCGCCCCACGGCCTGCTGCGCGAGGCGGCCAGCGCGGTGCGCCCGGGTGGCCATTTGCTGATTGTCGGGATCAACCCCTGGAGCAGTTGGGGCTTGCGCCATGTCTTTGCCCATGACGCTTTGCGCCAGGCGCGCTGCATTTCCCCGTCGCGGGTTGGCGACTGGCTGAACCTGCTGGGCTTCGCGCTGGAGAAACGCTGCTTCGGGTGCTATCGTCCGCCGCTTGCTTCCCCGACGTGGCAGGCCCGCCTGGCCGGCTGGGAACGCAAGGCCGGTGACTGGCAACTGTCGGGCGGCGGCTTCTATCTGCTGGTGGCGCGCAAGATCGTGGTCGGCCTGCGCCCGGTGCGCCAGGTGCGGCGCGAGCCGATGGGCAAGCTGGTGCCAATGCCGATGGCCAAGGTCAACCGCCGTAACGTCGAACCCTGAAACTTTCTTTTTATTGCAGGCCGGGCTTTCCGGTCGCGGACTGCGTCGCCCGATCAGCGCCAGACCGCACGGCACTCTTGATGGATAGGTTGTAAATGAGCGATAGCGTAGAACTCTTTACCGATGGCGCCTGCAAGGGCAACCCGGGCCCTGGCGGCTGGGGCGCGTTGCTGGTGTGCAAGGGCGTTGAAAAGGAGTTGTGGGGCGGCGAAGCCAATACCACCAACAATCGCATGGAACTGCTGGGCGCCATCCGTGGCCTTGAGGAACTCAAGCGGCCCTGCGAAGTGACCCTGGTGACCGACTCGCAGTACGTGATGAAAGGCATCACCGAGTGGATGGTCAACTGGAAGAAGCGCGGCTGGAAAACCGCAGCCAAGGAACCGGTGAAAAACGCCGACCTGTGGAAACTCCTGGACGAGCAAGTCAGCCGCCACACCGTGACCTGGAAATGGGTCCGCGGGCATATCGGCCACCCTGGCAACGAACGGGCCGACCAACTGGCCAACCGTGGCGTCGATGAAGTGCGCGGCTACAAACAGTCCTGATCCCCTCACGCGCGTCATCCGCCCCGAGCATGCTAAAATCGCGCCCTTTGAAACATTGAGACCTGAGCACTGATGGCCAACAGATCTGTTGTACTCGATACCGAAACCACCGGCATGCCGGTGACCGACGGCCACCGGATCATTGAAATCGGCTGCGTCGAGTTGATGGGTCGACGCCTGACCGGGCGTCACTTCCACGTGTACCTGCAACCGGATCGCGAGAGTGACGAAGGCGCCATCGGCGTCCACGGCATCACCAACGAATTCCTGGTGGGCAAGCCGCGTTTTGCCGAGGTCGCCGACGAGTTCTTCGAGTTCATCAAGGGCGCACAGCTGATCATCCACAACGCGGCGTTCGACGTTGGTTTCATCAACAACGAATTCGCCTTGATGGGCCAGCACGAACGGGCTGACATCACCCAGCACTGCACCATCCTCGACACCCTGATGATGGCCCGTGAGCGTCACCCGGGGCAGCGCAACAGCCTGGATGCCCTGTGCAAACGCTACGGCGTCGACAACTCCGGCCGTGAATTGCACGGCGCCTTGCTCGACTCGGAGATTCTCGCCGACGTCTACCTGACCATGACCGGCGGCCAGACCAGCCTGTCCCTGGCGGGCAACGCCTCGGACGGCAACGGCTCCGGCGAAGGTTCGGGCAACCGCGCCAGTGAAATCCGCCGCTTGCCGGCAGACCGCCAGCCGGCGCGAATCATTCGGGCCAGCGAAGCCGAGCTTGCCGAGCACCAGGTGCGCCTGGAAATCATCGCCAAATCCGCCGGCGCGCCGGCACTCTGGACCCAGCTGGCCGAGGCCAAGGCCCAGCAGCAGTAGTTGTGCTCGCGCGACCTTTTATTGTCGAAGGTCGCAGCGGGGCTTACACCCAGCGGCTCAAGCCTCTACCCTGAGGTGATTGGCGGGCCAAGGTCCGCCGCCTCAGGACACCCCGCCCCATGTACAAAGACCTGAAATTCCCGGTGCTGATCGTGCACCGCGACATCAAGGCCGACACCGTTGCCGGTGATCGGGTTCGCGGTATCGCCCGGGAGCTGGAGCAGGAAGGCTTCAGTATCTTTTCCGCCGTGGACTACGCCGAAGGCCGCCTGGTGGCCTCGACCCATCACGGCCTGGCCTGCATGTTGATCGCTGCCGAAGGCGCCGGGGAAAACACCCACCTGTTGCAGAACATGGTCGAGCTGATTCGCCTGGCCCGGGTACGTGCGCCCCATCTGCCGATCTTCGCCCTGGGCGAGCAGGTGACTCTGGAGAACGCCCCGGCCGACGCCATGAGCGAACTCAACCAGTTGCGGGGCATCCTTTACCTGTTTGAAGACACCGTGCCTTTCCTCGCCCGACAGGTGGCCCGCGCCGCGCGCAATTACCTGGATGGCCTGCTGCCACCGTTTTTCAAGGCCCTGGTGCAGCACACCGCCGATTCCAACTACTCCTGGCACACCCCGGGCCATGGCGGCGGCGTGGCTTATCGCAAGAGCCCGGTGGGGCAGGCGTTTCATCAGTTCTTTGGCGAAAACACCTTGCGCTCGGACTTGTCGGTCTCGGTTCCGGAGCTGGGTTCCCTGCTGGATCACACCGGGCCCCTGGCCGAAGCCGAAGCCCGCGCTGCGCGCAACTTCGGCGCCGATCACACGTTTTTCGTGATCAATGGCACCTCCACCGCAAACAAGATTGTCTGGCACTCCATGGTCGGTCGCGATGACCTGGTGCTGGTCGACCGCAACTGCCACAAGTCGGTGTTGCACTCGATCATCATGACCGGGGCCATCCCCCTGTACCTGTGCCCGGAGCGCAACGAGCTGGGGATTATCGGGCCGATTCCCCTGAGCGAGTTCAGCCGCGAGTCGATCCAGGCCAAGATCGATGCCAGCCCCTTGACCCGGGGCCGGCCGCCCAAGGTCAAGCTGGCGGTGATCACCAACTCGACCTATGACGGCCTGTGCTACAACGCCGAGCTGATCAAGCAGAGCCTGGGCAACAGCGTCGAGGTCCTGCATTTCGACGAGGCCTGGTACGCCTACGCGGCGTTCCACGAATTCTTCGCCGGGCGCTACGGCATGGGCACCACGCGTTCGGCCGACAGCCCGCTGGTGTTCACCACCCACTCGACCCACAAGTTGCTGGCGGCCTTCAGCCAGGCTTCGATGATCCACGTGCAGGACGGCGGCGCCCGGCAACTGGATCGCGACCGCTTCAACGAAGCCTTTATGATGCACATCTCCACCTCGCCGCAGTACAGCATCATCGCCTCGCTGGATGTGGCCTCGGCCATGATGGAAGGCCCGGCCGGGCGCTCGCTGTTGCAGGAGATGTTCGACGAAGCCCTGAGCTTTCGCCGCGCCCTGGCCAACCTGCGGCTGCACATCGCCGCCGATGACTGGTGGTTTTCCATCTGGCAGCCGCCCCGGGTCGAGGGCATCGACCAGGTCCACACCCAGGACTGGCTGCTGGAGCCCGAAGGCGAGTGGCACGGCTTTGCCGGGGTCACCGACGACTATGTGCTGCTGGACCCGATCAAGGTCACCCTGGTCATGCCCGGCCTGACGGCGGGCGGTGCCCTGAGCGACAAGGGGATCCCGGCGGCGGTGGTCAGCAAGTTTCTCTGGGAGCGTGGCCTGGTGGTCGAGAAGACCGGGCTCTATTCGTTCCTGGTGCTGTTCTCCATGGGCATCACCAAGGGCAAGTGGAGCACCTTGCTCACCGAACTGCTGGAGTTCAAGCGCAATTACGACGCCAACGTCAGCCTCGGCCACTGCCTGCCGAGCGTGGCGCAGATCAACCCGGCGCGTTACCAGGGCATGGGCCTGCGCGACCTGTGCGACCAGCTCCATGCCTGTTACCGCAGCAACGCCACGGCCAAGCACCTCAAGCGCATGTACACCGTGCTGCCCGAAGTGGCGCTGAAACCGGCCGACGCCTATGACCACCTGGTGCGTGGCGAAGTCGAGGCGGTGTCGATCGACGCCCTGCAGGGACGGGTCGCCGCTGTGATGCTGGTGCCGTACCCGCCGGGGATTCCGCTGATCATGCCCGGCGAGCGGTTTACCGAGCAGACCCGGTCGATCATCGATTACCTGGCGTTCGCCCGTACGTTCGACAGCAGCTTCCCTGGCTTCGTCGCCGACGTGCACGGCTTGCAACATGAAGATCAGGGCAATGGGCGGCACTACACTGTCGATTGCATCAAGGTTTGAGGACGTTCCCCGCTATGCAGCCAGCCATGAATCCCAAGTACCCCGGCCTGTCGGTGCGGGTCGCCGACGACGGGTTTCCCGCCTATGTCTGGGGCAGTGATTTCAGTTTCGAAGTCACGGCCTACGCCCAGGCTGAAACCGGCAAGGCAGTGGCGCAGTGGCCGCTCACGTCCATCGAGCCGTACCGCAAGTGCTACGGCATCGACCCGGAGGAGTTCAGCAGCTACCGCGACGCGGCCGACAGCGCGATTTTCATGGCCTACCTCGACGATCAGCCGGTGGGGCATGTGGTGGTCAGCACCAACTGGAACGGTTACGCCCATATCGACGAGCTGGCAGTGCATGCACCGGCGCGGCGCCACGGGGTGGCCAAGGCGTTGCTGGATGTGGCGCAGTTCTGGAGCCGCAAGAAAAAACTCCCGGGCATCATGCTCGAAACCCAGAACAACAATATCGGTGCCTGCCGCCTGTATGAACGCTGCGGTTACGTGATTGGCGGGGTCGATCACCTGCGTTATCGCGGTATCGATCCGCAGACTTCGGAAGTGGCGATTTTCTGGTACCGACTGTTCGCCGACGAGTTCGCCGCCCAGGGTTAGCCGGCGAGCAAGGCTTCGGCCTTCTCCGTCAGCAGTTCGAGCAGGGCGCTGATCACGCTGGACGGCTCGCTTTGGTGCAGGCTCAAGGCATACAGCGTCACGCTGATCGGTGGCGATAGCGGGCACACGTCGAGGCCGCCACTGCGTGCGCCGAGGGCGGTGAAGGGGTCGACAATCGCCAGGCCTTCGCCGGCTTCGACCATGCTGCGCATCATTTGGTAGGTCTGGACCCGGGTCTGAATTACCGGGCTGGGGCGAATATTCTGCAGCTTGCTGTCCAGGGTCACGCTGAGCGGGTCCTGGCCTTCCAGGCCAACCATCGCCTGGCCGGCGAGGTCTTGCAGGGCGATGTACTTCTGCTTGGGTTGCAGCCAGCCGTGGGGCGCGAGCAATTGCAGCTTGCCCTGGGCCAGGGGTTGGCAGTGGATATCGCGGTGTTCGGGGTTGTGCAGGCTCAGGCCCAGGTCGCAGTCGCGCAGCAACAGGCGTTTGACGATCTCGCGGGTGCCGTGGCTGGCCAGGCTGCAGGGGGTGTCGGGGAAGCGCCGGCGCAGGGCGGCGATGCTTTGCGGCAGCAGTTGCTGGGCCAGGGGCGGGGTGCCGTCGACCCGCAGCGGGGGCGCTTGATACTGCTTGAGGCTGGCAGCCAGACGTTGCACGGGTTCGAAGGCGTCGTAGATGCCGCTGATCCCGGCCTGCAACTCACGGGCTTCGCGAGTGGCCTGCAGACGTCCGCGGACGCTGGCGAAGAGCATGAAGCCCAGCTGGCTTTCGGCATCGCGCAAAAGCGCCTCGACCTCGGCCACCGACAATTGCAACAGCTCGGCGGCGGTGCCCAGGTGCCCGGTTTGCAGGAGCGCCTGAATCACTTCGATATGACGTAAACGCATGCTTGAAGTCCATGTCCAGGCAGTGAGGGATTCAATCGCTTGAATCCTAACTCAAGTCCGCGCATATGACTTCTGCTCATGACACCGGGTTATGAGGCAATGAAAGTCTCGGGTTCGCGAATGATGGTGATGTCCGACTGAATCAGCAGAAACTGGTTGTCGTCGAGTTTTTTGACGCGGTCGCCAATGGCCAGGCGGTAGGTGGTCACAGGCTCGGAGCCGGTGAGGCCGTCTGCCGACGGGGTGGATTCCTGGAATTCATGCACCGAATAGACGCGGCCTTCTGCGTCTCTTGCATGAAACTGTCCGACGAGTACTGCTGCCATCTTTTAGAGCCTCTGGAGATAAATCACTCAATTTGCGGTTCTGTAGACCGTGCTTGGGCGAGGTAAGTTTTGTACCGGTAAAAAAATAGTCCACCGCCGCAACGGGCGGTGCCGGGCAGCGCTGAAACAGGCTCCGGGGCACCATCAATTTGTGCGAACGGGGTGGCAGGATCGACCCGCGGTCATCTATAACTAGCGTCTTGTTCAACCAGATAGTCAGGAAGCAACCATGAGCAACGTTTACACGATTGCAGTGCTGGTCGGTAGTTTGAGAAAAGCCTCTATCAACCGCAAAGTGGCACTGGCGCTGGCTGAACTGGCGCCTGCCAACCTCAAATTGAACATCGTCGAGATCGGCGACCTGCCGCTCTATAACGAAGACATCGATGTTGCACCGCCGGCAGCCTACAGTACTTTTCGGCAACAAGTGAGCGCATCCGACGCGGTGCTGTTCGTGACCCCGGAATACAACCGCTCGGTGCCCGCGCCCTTGAAGAATGCGATTGACGTCGGTTCGCGGCCATATGGCCAGAGCGCCTGGAGCGGCAAGCCGGGTGCGGTGATCAGTGTTTCCCCCGGTGCCATCGGCGGCTTCGGCGCCAACCACCACCTGCGCCAGTCCCTGGTGTTTCTCAACGTGCCCTGCATGCAACAGCCGGAAGCCTACCTGGGCGGCGCGGGGTCGGCGTTCGATGACAACGGCAAGCTGTCCGAGGCCACCCGGCCATTCCTGCAGAGCTTTATCAATGCCTACGCGCAGTGGGTCGAGCAGCACAAAAAAGCCTGACCCGCAGTCGCCGGCTTCCACGGAAGTCGGCACGCGGGGCTTATGCGCATCATCTTCGCTGAACCGATCGACCCCCTGATCTCCCCATTCCCTGGGTCCGTCTAGCTGTCGGGCCCACTCAAGGCTGTTGCCCATGTTGACTGCTGGATTGATTTTTCTGCTGACCATTACCCTGGTGATCTGGCAACCCAAGGGCCTGGGCGTCGGCTGGAGCGCGGTGCTGGGCGCGGTCCTGGCCCTATTGCTCGGGGTGGTGCACCTGAGTGATATCCCGCTGGTGTGGCAGATCATCTGGAACGCCACCGGCACCTTTGTCGCGCTGATTATCATCAGCCTGCTGCTGGACGAAGCCGGCTTTTTTGCCTGGGCCGCGCTGCATGTGGCGCGCTGGGGGCGGGGCAGTGGGCGGCGCCTGTTCGCCTTTATGGTGCTGCTGGGGGCACTGGTGTCGGCGCTGTTCGCCAATGACGGGGCGGCGTTGATCCTGACCCCGATCGTGATTTCCATGCTCCTGGCCCTGCGTTTTTCCAAGGCCGCGACCCTGGCCTTTGTCATGGGCGCGGGCTTTATCGCCGACACCGCCAGCCTGCCGTTGGTGGTCTCGAACCTGGTGAACATCGTCTCGGCGGACTTTTTCAAGATCGGTTTCAACCGTTACGCGGCGGTGATGGTGCCGGTCAACCTGGTCAGCGTGGCGGCGACCCTGGGGGTGCTGATGTGGTTTTTCCGCCGCGACATCCCCCGTGCCTACGACCCGGAACAGTTGGAGCCGGCCCACAGTGCGATCCACGATAAACCGACCTTTATCGCCGGCTGGTGCGTGCTGCTGATCCTGTTGCTCGGCTGTTTTGCCCTGGAACCCCTGGGCATCCCCATCAGCGCCATCTCGGCGGTGTGTGCCGCCTTGCTGCTCGCGGTGGCTGCCCGCGGGCATCGGATTTCCACGCGCAAGGTGCTCAAGGACGCGCCCTGGCAGATCGTGATTTTCTCCCTGGGCATGTACCTGGTGGTCTACGGCCTGCGCAATGCCGGGCTGACCCAGTACCTGGCCGGCTGGCTGGACGGCTTCGCGACCTGGGGCATCTGGGGCGCGGCCATGGGCACCGGGCTGTTGAGTGCCTTGCTGTCTTCGATCATGAACAACCTGCCGACCGTGCTGATCGGCGCGCTGTCGATCGATGCCAGCCAGGCGCAGGGAGTGGTCAAGGAAGCCATGGTCTACGCCAACGTGATCGGCAGCGACCTGGGGCCGAAAATCACTCCGATCGGCAGCCTGGCCACCTTGCTCTGGCTGCACGTGCTGGACCGCAAGGGCATCCATATCGGCTGGGGTTATTACTTCAAGGTCGGCATCGTCCTGACCTTGCCGGTGTTGCTGCTGACCCTGGCGGCGCTGGCCCTGCGCTTGTCGCTGGGCTGAGCGCAGCTGGCCGGCTGTTGCAGGGCGCGCCGTTCAGGTTCAGCCCGTACCCGGCACGTTGGGCCACAGGTCGGCCACCAGGAACAGGCGCTCGGCTTCTTCCCAGTGGGCCGGGGCTTTTTGCGTCAGGCGCACCAGCAGTTGCGCCGGAGCATGGGGATCGAGCTCGGCCAGCCAGTGTTCGAGCTGGGCCGGGCTCCAGGTCTGCTCGTCGGGGTAATGGGCCGGCGCCAGCCAGGCATGGCGCGGCAAGGGCTGCCAGCGACCGGGTGGGCTCTGGGCCAGGAACGCCGGCCAGTCATGCTGGTGCAGCCAGCGCCCGTGCAGGTGCCGGGGGTGGGCGCCCAGCGGGGGATGGGCATGGCCGGGCCAGGGGTAGAGCAGGTAGCCGCCCAGCCACAGGTGGGCGCTGAAATGGGTGATGTCCAGGGCGGTCAGTACTTCGAGGCTTTCCGGGCGGGCGGAAATCGGCAGCTGGTGTTCGCTCAAATGGGCCAGTTTGCGGTCCAGGCGGTCATGGCAGCCCGGGCCCAGCCACTGGGCGCTGTCTTCGCCGTTGCCGGCCTGCGGCCCGAGGTAGAGCTTGATCGCCAGTTCCAGGTGATGCACGCCGTCGCGGTCGCGCAGCAGCATATCCAGCTCACCCAGGGTGTGCCCGGCACGGCGGATCGGCAGGTTGGCCGCGAGCAGCTCGACCCCCGGGGCATGGCGCACCGCGAATTGCCACAAGCGTTCGTAGTACAGGCCCAGGCGCCGGGTGGTGGCCAGGGCCAGCCAATGCTCCAGGGCGCGGTGGTCCTGGTCGAGTTGGCGCAGCCAGTGGGCCAGCAGTTCGGGCGCCTGCACCCAGTCGCTGCCGGCCAGGGGATGACGCTGGGGCCAGGGCGTGTGTTCAAGCATGGGCGGGGCGAGGATGACCCAGGCCAGGTCGCGCACCGCGGGGTGGCGCAACTGGCGGGGGAGGTCGAGCAAGCCGGGAAACAGGATCATTCTGCGAGCATAGCTCCTCGGCGGGTGGCTGAAAGGATTTTGTCTATGGCCGGCTTTCGCCCATAATCCCTCTTTTGCCCGCCCCAGAACCCTGCAGGAGCCCCATGGAGCAATTTCGCAATATCGGCATTATCGGTCGCCTGGGCAGTTCGCAGGTGCTTGACACAGTTCGCCGACTGAAAAGGTTTCTGCTCGAACGCCACCTGCACGTGATCCTCGAGGACACCATCGCCGACGTGCTGCCAGGCCACGGCCTGCAGACCTCGTCGCGCAAAATGCTCGGTGAAGTCTGCGACATGGTGATCGTGGTCGGCGGCGACGGCAGCCTGCTGGGCGCCGCCCGCGCCCTGGCCCGGCACAACACGCCGGTGCTGGGGATCAACCGTGGCAGCCTGGGCTTCTTGACCGATATTCGCCCGGACGAGCTGGAGATCAAGGTCGCCGAGGTGCTGGACGGCCACTACCTGGTGGAGAACCGCTTCCTGCTCCAGGCCGAAGTCCGCCGTCACGCCGAGGCTATTGGCCAGGGCGACGCGCTGAATGATGTGGTGCTGCACCCGGGCAAGTCGACGCGGATGATCGAATTCGAAATCTACATCGATGGCCAGTTCGTCTGTAGCCAGAAGGCCGACGGCCTGATCGTCGCCACGCCCACCGGCTCCACGGCCTATGCGCTGTCCGCCGGCGGGCCGATCATGCATCCCAAGCTCGATGCCATTGTGATTGTGCCGATGTACCCCCATACCTTGTCAGGCCGGCCAATTGTGGTCGATGGCAACAGTGAGCTGAAAATCGTCGTGTCCAAAGATATGCAGATCTATCCGCAGGTCTCCTGTGACGGGCAGAACCACTTTACCTGTGCGCCCGGCGACACCGTCACGGTCAGCAAGAAGGCGCAGAAGCTGCGCCTGATCCATCCGCTGGACCACAACTACTACGAGGTTTGCCGGACCAAACTCGGCTGGGGCAGCCGGCTGGGTGGTGGAGGCGACTGATGCTCGATCCCGCGCGAAGTTACGACCTGATCGGCGACGTGCATGGTTGCGCCCTGACCCTTGAGCACTTGCTCGACCGCCTCGGTTACCACAGGCAGGGTGGCGTCTGGCGGCACCCGTCACGCATGGCGGTGTTCCTCGGCGACATCATCGACCGCGGCCCGCGAATCCGCGAAGCGCTGCACATCGTCCACGACATGGTCGAGGCCGGCCAGGCGCTGTGCATCATGGGTAACCATGAATTCAACGCCCTGGGCTGGAGCACCCCGGCGCCGGCGGGCAGCGGCAAGCAGTTCGTGCGCGAGCACACGCCGCGCCACGCGCGCCTGCTCAGCGAGACCCTGAACCAGTTCGAACAGCACCCCGGCGACTGGCATGACTTCCTCGGTTGGTTTTACAAGCTGCCGCTGTTCGTCGATGCCGGGCGTTTTCGCGTGGTGCACGCCTGCTGGGATGCGGGGCTGATTGCCCCCCTGCGCGCGCAGTACCCCAACGGCTGCATCGACGAGGTGTTCCTCCAGGCCTCGGCGATCCCCGACAGCTTCGCCAGCCTGGCGTTCGACCGCCTGCTGCGCGGCACCGACATGCGCCTGCCCCATGGCCAGACCATGACCAGCGGCGACGGCCTGACCCGTTCGTTCTTCCGCACCAAGTTCTGGGAAGACGACCCGCAGACCTACGGCGACATCGTGTTCCAGCCCGATGCCTTGCCGGAGCCAGTGGCCTGCATGCCGCTGTCCTCCAGTGAAAAAAGCAACCTGCTGCGCTACGCCAGCGATGAGCCGTTGCTGTTCGTCGGCCACTACTGGCGCAGCGGCAAACCGGCGCCGTTGCGCGCCAACCTGGCGTGCCTCGACTACAGTGCCGTGCTCTACGGCAAGCTGGTGGCCTATCGCCTGGACCAGGAAACCCGCCTGGATCCACATAAATTCGTCTGGGTCGATGTTGAACGGCCGGAGGCTCTGGGATGAGTGCTGTTGCAGTATTGCGTCTGCCGCTGGCGGTGGATTTGAGCGGTTTTGTCACCTTGCTTCAGCGGATGCAGGTGCCGCACCGGGTCAGCGAAGAGGCGGGCGAGCAGGTGCTGTGGGTGCCAGAGTCGATCAGCGCCGATGTGCGTGCATTGTACGAGCGCTTCCCCGGCGGCGACCCCGAGCAGCAGCTGGACCTGCCGCAGGTGCCGACCGCGGGCGCGCGCCCTGGCTTCAAGGAACAACTGCGCCGCAGCCCGATGACCGCCCTGGTGCTGCTGGCGAGCTTGATCGTGTGCGCGGTGACCCTGTTGGGCGACAACCTGGACACCCTGCGCTGGCTGACTTTTCTCGAGTTTCGCGTAGTCGGCGACTACATCCAGTTCACGCCCCTGGCCGACAGCCTGGCGGCGGGGCAGTGGTGGCGCCTGGTGACGCCGATGCTGATCCACTTCGGTTTCCTGCACATCGCCATGAACGGCATGTGGTACTGGGAGCTGGGGCGGCGCATCGAGTTGCGCCAGGGCAGCATCAACCTGCTGGGCCTGACCCTGCTGTTCAGCCTGGTGTCGAACTTCGCCCAATACTATTTCAGCGGCCCGACCCTGTTCGGCGGTTTGTCCGGGGTCTTGTACGGCCTGCTCGGGCATTGCTGGATCTATCAATTGCTGGCGCCCAACCCAATCTATCGCCTGCCGCGCGGCGTGCTGGTGATGATGCTGGTGTGGTTGCTGCTGTGCCTGTCCGGGCTGGTCTCGATGATCGGTTTCGGGGAAATCGCCAATGCCGCCCACGTCGGCGGGTTGCTCGTCGGATGCCTCACCGGTTTGTTGGGTGGCGTGTATGGCCGCCGTAAACTGGCCCTTTAATGCTGGAGACCGTTGCATGTCCTCTTTTGTAGAAATGATCGAAAACATCACCCCGGAGATCTACCAGAGCCTCAAGCTCGCGGTGGAAATCGGCAAATGGTCCGACGGCCGCAAGCTCACCGCCGAGCAGCGTGAACTGTCGTTGCAGGCGGTCATCGCCTGGGAAATGCAGAACCTGCCCGAAGAAGAACGCACCGGCTACATGGGTCCGCAGGAATGCTCCTCGAAGTCGGCGCCGGTGCCGAACATCCTGTTCAAGTCGGATGCCATCCATTGATTGAGATTGGCCGCGGTGCAATCAGCAAGATGTCGGCGCGCCTTGACGGGCCGAACGTTCAATACGCCTTTCGCCTGGACGAGCAGGAGGTGCCGGTCAACCCGATGATCGGCACCCAGGTCCGCCTGGAGTTCCTCGGGGCGATCCACTGCTCCCATTGCGGACGCAAGACCAAGACCAGTTTCAGCCAGGGTTACTGCTACCCGTGCATGACCAAGCTGGCCCAGTGCGACCTGTGCATCATGAGCCCGGAGCGTTGCCACTACGACGCCGGCACGTGCCGCGATCCGTCCTGGGGCGAGCAGTTCTGCATGACCGACCACGTGGTCTATCTGGCCAACTCCTCGGGGGTCAAGGTCGGCATCACCCGCGCCACCCAGCTACCGACCCGCTGGCTGGACCAGGGCGCGAGCCAGGCGTTGCCGATCATGCGCGTCGCCACCCGCCAGCAATCGGGCTTCGTCGAAGACCTGCTGCGCAGCCAGGTGGCCGACAAGACCAACTGGCGCGCCCTGCTCAAGGGCGACGCACCTGCCGTCGACCTGGTGGCCGTGCGTGAACAGTTGTTCGCCTCCTGCGCCGAGGGCCTGCAAGGTTTGCAGGAACGCTTCGGGCTGCAGGCGATCCAAGCGCTGAGCGATGTACAGCCGTTGGAAATCCGTTACCCGGTCGAGCAGTACCCGGCCAAGATCGTCAGCTTCAACCTGGACAAGAACCCGATTGCCGAAGGCACGTTGCTGGGGATCAAGGGCCAATACCTGATCTTTGACACGGGCGTGATCAATATTCGTAAATACACGGCCTATCAGCTCGCCGTGCATCAGTAGAAGGATTCGAACCATGCGCACCGATCAACCGAAGATGATTTACCTGAAGGACTATCAGGCGCCCGAGTACCTGATCGACGAGACGCACCTGACCTTCGAGTTGTTCGAGGACCACAGCCTGGTCCATGCGCAACTGGTGATGCGTCGCAACCCGGCACGCGGCGCCGGCCTGCCGCCGCTGGTGCTGGACGGTCAGTTGCTGGAGTTGCTGTCGGTCAGCCTGGGCGATCGCGAACTGAGCGCCGCCGACTACCAGCTCGACGACAGCCACCTGACCCTGCAACCGACGGCCGAGCGTTTCACCGTCGACACCAGCGTGCGCATTCATCCGGAAACCAACACCGCCCTGGAAGGCCTGTACAAATCCAGCGGCATGTTCTGCACCCAGTGCGAGGCCGAAGGCTTTCGCAAGATCACCTATTACCTCGACCGCCCGGACGTGATGAGCACGTTCACCACCACGGTGTCGGCCGAGCAGCACCGCTACCCGGTGCTGCTGTCCAACGGCAACCCGATTGCCAGTGGCCCCGGCGAAGACGGCCGGCACTGGGCGACCTGGGAAGACCCGTTCATGAAGCCGGCCTACCTGTTCGCCCTGGTGGCCGGTGACCTGTGGTGCGTCGAAGACAGCTTCACCACCATGAACCAGCGCAACGTGGCGCTGCGCATTTATGTCGAGCCGGAAAACATCGACAAGTGCCAGCACGCCATGAACAGCCTGAAGAAATCCATGCGCTGGGATGAACAGACCTACGGTCGCGAGTACGACCTCGACATCTTCATGATCGTGGCGGTCAACGACTTCAACATGGGCGCCATGGAGAACAAGGGCCTCAATATCTTCAACTCCAGCGCCGTGCTGGCCCGCGCCGAAACCGCGACCGACGCTGCGCACCAGCGGGTCGAGGCGATCGTCGCCCACGAATACTTCCACAACTGGTCGGGCAACCGCGTGACCTGCCGCGACTGGTTCCAGCTGTCGCTCAAGGAAGGTTTTACCGTGTTCCGCGATGCCGGGTTCTCCTCGGACATGAACTCGCCGACGGTCAAGCGCATCCAGGATGTGGCGTACCTGCGGACCCACCAGTTCGCCGAAGACGGCGGCCCCATGGCCCATGCCGTGCGCCCGGAAAGCTTTATCGAGATTTCCAACTTCTACACCCTGACCGTGTACGAGAAGGGCTCGGAAGTCGTCGGCATGATCCGCACCCTGGTGGGCGCCGCGGGCTTTCGTAAGGGCAGCGACCTGTATTTCGAGCGCCACGACGGCCAGGCCGTGACCTGCGATGACTTCATCAAGGCGATGGAAGATGCCAACGGCGTCGACCTGACCCAGTTCAAGCGCTGGTACAGCCAGGCCGGTACGCCACGCCTGGCGGTCAGCGAGGCCTATGACCCGGCGGCCAGGACCTACAGCCTGACCTTCCGCCAGAGCTGCCCGGCGACGCCGGACAAGGTCGAGAAGCTGCCGTTCGTGATTCCGGTGGCCCTGGGCCTGCTCGACAGCAACGGTGCCGATATCGCCCTGCGCCTGGCCGGTGAAGCCACCGCCCAGGGCACGTCCCGCGTGTTGTCGGTGACCGAGGCCGAGCAGACCTTCACCTTCGTCGACATCGCCGAACAGCCGTTGCCGTCGCTGCTGCGGGGCTTCTCGGCCCCGGTGAAGCTGAGCTTCCCCTACAGCCGCGACCAGTTGATGTTCCTCATGCAGCACGACAGCGACGGTTTCAACCGTTGGGACGCCGGCCAGCAATTGTCGGTTCAGGTGTTGCAGGAATTGATCGGCCAGCAGCAGAAGGGCGAGGCCCTGGCGATGGACCCGCGGCTGGTCACGGCGCTGCGCAGCGTGTTGACCGACGACAGCCTGGATCAGGCCATGGTCGCGGAAATGCTTTCGCTGCCGGGCGAGGCCTACCTCACCGAAATCAGCGAAGTGGCCGATGTCGAGGCCATCCACGCCGCCCGCGAATTTGCCCGCCGGCAGTTGGCCGACGAGCTGTTCGAGCCTTTGTGGCAGCGTTATCAGGCCAACCGCGAGGTGTCCAAGCGCACGCCTTATGTGGCCGAGGCTGAACATTTCGCTCGGCGTGCCTTGCAGAACATTGCCCTGTCGTACGTGATGGTCAGCCGCAAGCCGGAGTTCCTGGTGCCGGCGGCGGCCAAGGAGCAATTCGAGCACGCCGACAACATGACCGAACGCCTGACCGCCCTGGCGGTGCTGGTCAATTCCCCTTACGAGGAAGAGAAGGCCTGGGCCCTGGAACTGTTCGCCGAGAACTTCAAGGACAACCCGCTGGTCATGGATCAGTGGTTCAGCGTCCAGGCTGCCAGCGGTCTGCCGGGCGGCCTGGCGCGGGTCAAGGCGCTGATGCAGCACCCGGCGTTCAACATCAAGAACCCGAACAAGGTGCGGGCGCTGATCGGTGCCTTCGCCGGGCAGAACCTGATCAACTTCCATGCGGCGGATGGCTCCGGCTACCGCTTCCTGGCGGACCTGGTGATCGAGCTCAACGCCTTCAACCCGCAGATCGCCTCGCGCCAACTGGCGCCGCTGACCCGCTGGCGCAAATACGACAGTGCCCGCCAGGCACTGATGAAAGCCGAACTGGAGCGCATCCGCGCCTCGGGCGAACTGTCCAGCGACGTGTTTGAAGTCGTGAGCAAAAGCCTGGCCTGATCGGCTGCCCCACCAAGCCCCGTCCGCTAGCCCCGGGCGGGGCTTTTTTATGCCGGAAGATCCATGCCCGCCGTCGCCGCTGCCGAACCTGGCGGCAGCGGCTGCAGGTAACCCCAGCAATTTATCCGGCGACTTTTGTTTATCAGGACGCCGAATGGCAGGCCATTCAGCTATCGTCTCATCGCCTCGAGTTAACAAAAGATAACGCGGTGTCGATTGTCAGACCTTTCCAAAGCCCGATAGGATAGATCTGCTTCCGAAGGGGCTCTAGATTGCAGGTTTCAGGACGGTATCCGGGATCAGTCAATCACCAGGCACGCCCTGCGCGGCGCCCTTAAAGGTTGAATGACCTAACAATAATAATGGGGGAAAGGTCTATGAGTGAGCCTGTCATGGGTGTGGGTTGTTGCCGCCCGCCGGCCTTACGCAGATTCGCGTTGCTGGCTACAGCGCTCTCGCTGTTGGGGGTTGCCGCGTTGTCGGTCCCCGTCCAGGCCGCCGATACGGCGGCAGTCGCTGCTGCGACAACCGATGCCGCCGCTGCCGCGGTCTATTCCACTGAATCAGCCAAGGCTGCCAAAAGCCTGATGCTCGACGTCGTGCACGCCGGCAAGCGCCTGGTGACGGTCGGCGACCGTGGGCACATTCTCTATTCCGACGACCAGGGCCAGACCTGGACCCAGGCCAAGGTGCCAACCCGGCAGTTGCTGACGGCGGTGTATTTCGTCGACGACAAGCTGGGCTGGGCCGTCGGCCACGATGCGCAGATCCTCGCCAGCACTGACGGTGGCGCTACCTGGACCAAGCAATTCGAAGACCTCAAGCGTGAAGCGCCGTTGCTCGACGTCTGGTTCAAGGACGCCAGCACCGGCTTTGCCGTGGGTGCCTACGGCGCCTTGCTGGAAACCACCGACGGCGGCCAGCACTGGGAAGACGCCAGCGACCGCCTGGACAACGAAGACCAGTACCACCTCAACGCGATTGCCGCGGTCAAGGACGCCGGGCTGGTGATTGTCGGCGAGCAGGGCAGCCTGTTTCGCTCCGCCGACTGGGGCCAGACCTGGGAGCGCCTCGAAGGCCCGTACCACGGTTCGCTGTTCGGCGTGATCGGCACCGCCGAAGCCAACACCCTGCTGATCTACGGCTTGCGCGGCAACCTGTACCGTTCCACCGACTTCGGCAGCACCTGGGACCAGGTCGAGCTCAACGCCGCCCGTGGCGCCCTGGAGTTCGGCCTGTCGGGCGCGACCCTGCTCGACGACGGCACCCTGGTGATCGTCGGCAACGGCGGCAGTGTGGTGCAAAGCCATGACCATGGCCTGACCTTCAGCGTCTTCAACCGTCCCGACCGCATCTCCTTGTCGGCGGTGACGGCCGCGGGCGACGGCAATCTGATTCTGGTGGGGCAGGGGGGCGTACGCACGAGCTCGCCGACAGGCGCTGAGCTGAGCAAATGAGCCGGGCACATAATAAGAAGGCGGGGACATCATGAGCAGTCATCATCAAGACAAGGCGACGTTTCTCGAGCGCCTGATTTTCAACAACCGCCCGGCAGTGATCCTGATTTGCCTGGTGGTGAGTATTTTCCTGTTCTGGCAGGCGACGCTGATCCGGCCGTCCACCAGCTTTGAAAAAATGATCCCGCTCAAGCATCCCTTCATTGAAAAAATGATGGAGCACCGCAACGACCTGGCGAACCTGGGCAACACCGTACGCATTTCGGTGGAGGCCAAGGACGGCGACATCTTCAGCAAGGAGTACATGGAGACCCTGCGCCAGATCAACGACGAGGTGTTCTACATCTCCGGCGTCGATCGCTCGGGCCTCAAGTCGCTGTGGAGCCCCAGCGTGCGCTGGACCGAAGTCACCGAAGAGGGGTTTGCCGGCGGTGAGGTGATCCCGCAGAGCTACAACGGTTCGACCGACAGCCTGGAGCAGTTGCGCAATAACGTCCTCAAGTCGGGCCAGGTCGGGCGTCTGGTGTCCAACGACTTCAAGTCGAGCATCGTCGACATTCCGCTGCTGGAGTCCTACCCGGACCCGCAGGACCAGGGCAAGTTACTGGCCCTGGACTACCAGAAGTTCTCCCACGAGCTGGAAGACAAGATCCGCAACAAGTTCGAGGCGCAGAACCCCAATGTGAAGATCCACATCGTCGGTTTCGCCAAGAAAGTCGGCGACCTGATCGATGGCCTGATCATGGTGGTGATGTTCTTCGGCATCGCCTTCGTCATCACCCTGGTGCTGCTGTACTGGTTCACCTGGTGCATCCGCAGCACCATCGCGGTACTGATCACCACCCTGGTGGCGGTGGTCTGGCAGTTGGGGCTGATGCACGCTTTCGGTTTCGGGCTGGACCCGTATTCGATGCTGGTGCCGTTCCTGATCTTCGCCATCGGCATTTCCCACGGGGTGCAGAAGATCAACGGCATTGCCCTGCAATCCAGCGGCGCGGATAACGCCCTGACGGCGGCCAGACGAACGTTCCGCCAACTGTTCCTGCCGGGGATGATCGCGATCCTGGCCGACGCCGTGGGCTTTATCACCTTGCTGATCATCGATATCGGGGTGATCCGCGAGCTGGCCATCGGTGCGTCGATCGGCGTGGCGGTAATTGTGTTCACCAACCTGATTCTGTTGCCGGTGGCGATTTCCTATGTCGGGATCAGCAAGCGGGCGATCGAGCGCAGCAAGAAAGACGCGACCCGCGAGCATTCGTTCTGGCGCCTGCTGTCGAACTTCGCCAGCCCGAAAGTCGCACCGGTGTCCATCGCCCTGGCCCTGGTGGCTTTCGGTGGCGGCCTCTGGTACAGCCAGAACCTGAAGATCGGCGACCTCGACCAGGGCGCGCCGGAACTGCGTCCGGACTCGCGCTACAACAAGGACAACAGCTTCATCATCAATAACTACTCCACCAGCTCCGACGTGCTGGTGGTGATGGTCAAGACCGCCGCCGAAGGCTGTTCGCGCTACGAGGCCATGGCGCCGATCGACGAGCTGATGTGGAAGATGCAGAACACCGAGGGCGTGCAGTCGGCGATCTCCCTGGTGACCGTGTCCAAGCAGATGATCAAGGGCATGAACGAAGGCAACCTGAAATGGGAAACCCTGTCGCGCAACCCGGACGTACTCAACAACTCCATCTCCCGCGCCGATGGCCTGTACAACAACAATTGCTCCCTGGCGCCGGTGCTGATCTTCCTCAATGACCACAAGGCCGCGACCCTCGACCGGGCGGTGCATGCGGTGCAGGAATTTGCCAACGAGCACAACAAGGACGGCCTGGAGTTCCTGCTGGCCGCGGGTAACGCCGGGATCGAAGCCGCGACCAACGAAGTGATCAAGGAGTCGGAGCTGACCATCCTGATCCTGGTGTACATCTGCGTCGCCACCATGTGCATGATCACCTTCCGTTCCTGGGCGGCGACCCTGTGCATCGTGCTGCCGCTGGTGCTGACCTCGGTGCTGGGCAACGCGCTGATGGCGTTCATGGGCATCGGGGTCAAGGTGGCGACCCTGCCGGTGGTGGCGCTCGGGGTGGGGATCGGAGTCGACTACGGCATCTATATCTACAGCCGCCTGGAAAGCTTCCTGCGCGCCGGCCTGCCGCTGCAAGAGGCCTACTACCAGACGCTGAAATCCACCGGCAAGGCCGTGCTCTTCACCGGCCTGTGCCTGGCCATCGGCGTGGCGACCTGGATCTTCTCGGCGATCAAGTTCCAGGCCGACATGGGCCTGATGCTGACCTTCATGCTGCTGTGGAACATGTTCGGCGCGCTGTGGCTGCTGCCGGCGCTGGCACGCTTCCTGATCAAACCGGAGAAACTGGCCGGGCAGAAGGGCAACTCGCTGTTCGCCCACTGACGGCTCGCCGTCCAACAAGCCGCAACCCAGGTTGCGGCTTTTTTATGCCCCTCGTGCGGCCAGCGTAGCCGCTGCCGAAGGCTGCGCTGGCCCTCGAATACACCCCAAGTCAACCGGACACCCCCACGGCGTTCATTCCGGCCAGCGCAACCGCGCAGGCTCGGCAGCGGCTGCGGGTTTTGCGCGAGTCTTTTAGGTCGGTCGGGGGCTGAGCGGCTATCATTGCGGCTTTCCCTTTGATGATTGACTGCCATGACCGCTACCTTGCTCACCGCCCTTGAAACCTGCGACATGCTGGAGATCGACGGCCTGCATGCCTTTGATTTCTCCCTCGACGACCAGCAGTTGCTGATCGAATGCATGGACGGCCGGGCGGCCAAGCGCTGGAATTTCAGCCTGGCCCAGGTGCAGGCCGCCACCTTCGACGAGACCCTGCAAAGCTGGACCATCCTTGGCGATTCCGGCGAGCACCGCCTGGTGTGCATGAGCGCGTTCACTGCCCGCGACGATGAGGATGAGCACGATGAAGATGCGTAATTTCTGGCCTCTGCTGATGGCCGGCAGTGTCGGCGCCATGGGCGTCCAGGCAGCGCCTGTGGACAGCCACGAACTGTTGGTCGGTTCCTACACCCAGGGCTCCAGCGAAGGCATCTACCGTCTGCAGTTCGACAGCCGCACCGGGCAGATCGCGGCCAAGGCGCTGCAAGTGGTGAAGAGCGCCAACCCGTCCTGGCTGACACTGTCCCGGGACCAGAAGCTGCTGTTTGCGGTCAATGAAAACGGCCCCGGCCAGGCCGATCCGGTGGGCCGGGTCAGCAGCTTTCGCCTCGACCCCAAGAGCCACCAGCTGCACCTGATCAATCAGGTGCAAAGCCTGGGCAATGAACCCACCCATTCCAGCCTCAGCGCCGATGGCCGTTATCTGTTCGTCGGCAACTACTCGGTGAGCGAAGACCCGGGTGGCAGCCTGGCGGTATTGCCGGTCAGCCCCGAGGGCAAGCTGTCGCCGCCGGTGCAACTGAGCAGCCACCCTGCGAGCCGGGTCAATCCGGAGCGCCAGGCGTCGGCCCACGTGCATTCCGTGGTGTCAGCCCCTGACGGGCAATTTGTCTTTGCCAATGACCTGGGTGCCGACAAGATCTTCGTCTACCGCTACGACCCCAAGGCCAACCCCGAGCTGCCGCTGACCGCTGCCAAGCCGGCCTTCGTCAGCCTGCCGCCGGGCAGCGGCCCGCGCCATCTGCTGTTCAGCGCCGACGGCAAGCACGCTTACCTGAGCATGGAAATGAGCGCCCAGGTCGCGGTGTTCGATTACCAGGCCGGGCAATTGACCCAGCGCCAGCTGGTCGACCTGGCCGCCGACCAGCCGCCAGAGAAACGCGCCGGTGCGGCCCTGCATGCCTCGGCGGATGGCAAGTTCCTGTATGTCAGCAATCGCGGCACCGCCAACGAGTTGCTGGTATTTGCCATCGACCCGGCCAGCGGCCAGCTCAAGGAGCTGCAACGGCGCTCGGTCGAGGGCGATCATCCACGGGAGTTCAGCCTCGACCCCAGCGGCAAGTTCGTCCTGATCGCCAACCAGAAAAGCAACCAGATCGTGGTCGTCGAGCGCGACCCGAACACCGGCCTGCTGGGTAAAACCGTGCAGAAACTGGCGTTCGATGCCCCCAGCGACCTCAAGTTCCTGCTGCGTCAATAGGCCGCAGGCCCCGGTTTACGGGGCCTGCCTCCTTGTATTAATCCGGCTGATATCCGCTACTTGTGCAATGAATTTCAACGCGCCCACCCTCGGGCGTAGTTTTGCTTCACCGCCCGGGCACAACCGCCATACGGGAAGTCAAGCAACTGCATCCGAGGGTTACCGCCATGAACTTCAATCTCTTCTCCGTGATCGCCGCTTCCGCCATCTCCGCCACCGTGGCCTTGCCTGCCAGCGCCAGCACCGAGGTCAGCAGCAAACAGTCGCGCACCAACACCTACACCCAGAAATACCTGCAACAGAGCGCCAACTTCTACGCCGCCCTGGACCACAAGACCCAGCACTGAGCGTTCAACCAGCCCTGTTTTGACCCAACGTATGCAGGAGCGAAGTCATTGGCTCCCCCCTCGATCACTCGGCGGGGTCAGCAGTGATGTCGCTCCTGCATCACGTATTTGCGACGCGTAGGGCGGATGCCGGGAAATAGTCTTGGTAATGTCATATCGCCATATGTTTAAATTTGACGCTAACTTTTTGACTCTTTCCCAGCAAAGGATCGACAGCATGGTCATGCGTCTGGCAGTGGTACTTCTGTTTCTCTATTCCACCCCGATCGTCTCGGCGGCGCAGCCGGTCGAAGGCGAACCCGAAGCTTCGCGCGAGCGCATGCTGAGTCTGTTGCAGGACTGAGTCCGCGCCGGATCCGCCAAGGCCCCCAGTGATATCACGGGCGCCGAGGGGCGATCAGCTTGGCTTGGCCATCACCGTCACGAACAGTTCCGAGTCCAGGATCCGCCGCAGCCAATCTTGCAGGCGCGGGTAGGGCGCCTGGGCGAACCATTTGCGGTCGACATGGGCGAACTGGCGCACAAAAGGCACCAGGGCTGCGTCCGCCAGGCTCATGTGCCCGGCCAGCAGGTAATCGCGCTCGCTCAATAACCCTTCCAGCCGCTGCAAAAACAGTTCGCCCTGGGCGCGGTAGTGCGCCATGGGCTGCTGCGGATGGCGCTCGGGGTATTTGTAGCGATTGAGCCACTGCTTGAAGCCCTGATCGTTGTCGCTGATCAGCGCCGCCATGGCCTCCTGTGCCGCCGGGTCCTGGCGCAGCAACCAATCCTGCGGGTCGTGCCGGGCCAGGGCCCAGCGCATGATGTCCAGGCTTTCATCGATCACCTGGCCTTGCACCTCCAGCACCGGCACCGTGCCTTTGCTCGACAGCGCGAGCATCTGCGCCGGCTTGGCCTTGAGGCTGACTTCGACGATGTCCACGGCCACCGCGCAGTAACGCAGCGCCAGGCGGGCGCGCATGGCGTAGGGGCAGCGGCGGAAGGAGTAGAGGGTCGCGGCGGCGTGGCTCATTTGACCTCCAGGGTGCTCAGGCCGTTGCCTTGTCGGCGGACCTGGATCTGCACCGGAATCCGTTCGTGCATTTCCTGCACGTGGGAAATCACCGCCACCTTGCGCCCCTGGGCCTGCAAGCCATCCAGGGCATCCATCGCCAATTGCAGGGATTCCGGGTCGAGGCTGCCGAAGCCCTCGTCGATAAACAGCGATTCAATCTTCAACGTGCTCGACGCCATGGACGCCAGGCCCAGGGCCAGGGCCAGGGACACGAGGAAGGTCTCGCCACCGGAGAGCGAGTGCACCGAGCGCAGTTCATCGCCCATTTCCGTGTCCAGCACCAGCAGGCCGAGCATGCTGCCGCCGCGTTTCAGGCGGTAGCGGCGCACCAGTTGCCGCAACTGGGCGTTGGCGTGGTGCACCAGCAGGTCGAGGTTGTAGGCCTGGGCGATCTTGCGGAAGGTGTCGCCGGTGGCCGAGCCGATCAGGGCGTTGAGGCGCGCCCAGCGCTGCCATTCGTTGTAGGCGTCGCTGATGCGCTGGCCCAGGGCCTGGTTGGCGTCCTGGCGGCGCTGGTCTTCGCTCTGTTGCGCGCGCAGTTCCGCCACCTGCTGCTCGCTGGCCAGGGCCTGCTGCTGCAAGGCCTCCAGGGCCTGGGTCAGTTCCTCGGCCGCGAGATTGCCGTTGTGCTGGGCCTGATGCTGTTCCAGGCGCTGCTGACGTTCCTGCAGCAGAACCCTGGCCTGCTCGATGGCCTTGTCATTGGCTTGCAGGCGCTGGCGCAACTGCTGGACCTGTGGCTCATCCAGGGCCAGCAGTTGCTGTAACCCGTCGTCATCGAGTTCGGGGTGCCCGGCGCGCCAGTGTTGGATGCTGGCGGCCAGTTGCTGGTGTCCATCCTCCAGGGCCAGCCGCCGTTCCTCCCGGGCCTTGAGTTCGGCGCCGAGCTGGATCAGTTGCTGATGCAGGTCCTGGAGTTGCTGCTGGGCTGTGGCCTGGGCGCTGCGCGCCTGCTCCACGGCCTGATCCACCTGTTGTTGCCAGTGCTCGGCGCTGCTGTGTTGCCCCAGCAGCTCGCCAAGCTTGTGCTGGCAGGCCTGCTGTTGCGCGCTGAGCCCGGCGAACTGCTGCTGGGCGTCTGCCAGTTGCTGCTGACGGGTCAGCTGGCGGTCCTGTTCTTTCTCCAGGGTCAGTTGGCGCTGTTGCTGTTCCTCGGCTTCGTCCTTGTGCTCGCGCAACTGCTCGATGCGTTGCAGCACCTGCTGGTCCAGCTGCACAAAGGTGTTGGCCGGGTCGCGGCGCAGGCCGTCGAGGACCTCGGCCGGCAGCAGCTGGGTGAAACTGGCCAGTTCTTCTTCCAGGCGCTGCTGGTCGGCGCCCAGTTGCTCCTGCTGTTTGTGCAGGTGCTGGGTCGCCTGCTGGCTGGCTTCGACGGCGTGCTGCAATTGCTGTTGCAGGCGTGCGGCGTCTTTTTGCAGGGTCAGCAGGGCACCCTGACGGCTTTCATCCTGGGTGATGCTCTGCTGCAACTGCTCCAGTTGCTGGTGCAGCCAGGCGTCCCGTCTGGCCGGGTCCTGGTCCAGCAGGGCGGCGCTCTGCGGGTGGGCTTGCAAGCTTGGGGCCAGGGCCTGTTGCTGGACCGCCAGTTGCTCCTGCTGCTGCAGAAACTCCTTCTGCTGGGCGATCAGGCCCTGGACCTGGGCCCGCAGTTCGTTGAGTTGCTCCTTGAGGCCGTCCACGGTCTTGCGCGCGTTGGCCTCTTCGCTTTCGTCGTGGCGACCGAGGCTCTGCAACAGGGCTTCGGGCTGGTGATAGGGGTGTTCGGCGCTGCCGCACACCGGGCACGGCTGGTCATCCTGCAACTGCCCGCGCAGCTCTTCGACACTGGCGCTGCGGGCCAGCCGCTGGCGCTCGAGCAGGGCCTGGGTGACGCTCAGGGTCTGCTCGGCCACCGTCAGGTCGGCCTTGGCCTGCATGCCGACCTTGTTCAGTTCTTCGCGCTGGGTGGCCACCGCCTGCTGCTTGTCCAGCAGGGCCTGGGCGCGCTGGTCCAGTTCCTGCTGCTGGGCCCAGAGCCGTGCCAGGTCCTCGATGGCGCGCTGCTGCTTGCGGTTGTCCTTGAGCAGGCCGTCCAGCAGTTCGATCTGCTCGGCCACTGCCTGGGGTTCGGCACCGGCTTCGCGGTAGAGCAATTCCAGGTGCGCACGCTGCTCGCTCAATTGCTGGGCGGCGGCACTGGATTGCTGTTCCAGGGCCGGCAGTTCTGCTTGACCCTGGTTCAGGCGATTGCCGATCAGCATCAGCTGCTGCAAGCGTTCGCGGTAGACATTCCAGGCCTCGCCCAGGGGCGCGAGGGCGGCGCTTTGCGCCAGTTGCCCGGCGATTCGCTCCAGGCGCTCGCCCACCAGGCGCTGCTGTTCCAGCAGCTGCGCAATGCTTTGCTGGCCCTCAACGCTTGCCGTTTCGGCGCGGCTTTGCTGCTGCCCGGCATCCTCCAGGCTCTGGCTCAGGCGGCTCAGGTTGCCTTGTTCGGCAAAGGCTTCGCGCAGCAACGGCACGCTGTCGCTGTGCTGGCTCTGGGCCTGGGTCAGGGCGGCGCCGGCATCCAGCAGCTGCTGTTGCAGCTGTTCGTGGCGCTGTTGCAGGTCGATCTGCTGCGCGGCCTGTTGCCCGATCTGCTGGCGCAGCGGTTCCAGGGCTTGGCTCAGTTCAACCTGGCGCAGGAACTGATGCCGCTGCGGTGCCAGTTGTTCCAGGCGTTGCAGGCGCAGGCGTTCCGGGGCCAGGGTTTGCCCCTCGTGCTCGGCGGCGTGCAACTGCTCGCTGGCGCTGTGCTGCGCCTCTTGCCACTGGCGCAGTTCCTTGAGCCAGGTGTTCTGCTGTTCGAGCTGCTTGAGTTGGGCCTGCTGGGTCTTGAGCTGCTGCTGGGCCTCGTTGAAGCGCTGACCCAGTTCGGCCCGGGCCTCGGGCTCCAGGGGAACGATGCCACTGGCCTGGGCCTTGAGCGCCTTGTGCAGCTCTTCAGCTTCTTTGCTCTTGCTGTAGGCGCGCCGCCCCAGTTGGCTGTAGATCGCGGTGTTGGTGAGCTTCTCCAGCAGTTCGCTGCGGTCCTTGTCATCGGCCTTGAGGAAGGCGCTGAACTCGCTCTGGGCCAGCATCACCGCGCGGGTGAACTGCTCGAAGTTGAGCCCGAGCTTGGCTTCGATCAGTTGCTTGTATTCGCTTTTGCTCTGGTTGCTCAGCAGCTGTTCCTGGTCCAGGTCCGTCAGGCTCTGGCGGCTGCCCTGCAACTTGCCGTTGGCCTTGTCCCGGGCGCGGTTGGCTTCCCAGCGCGCGCGGTAGCGCCGGCCGTCGATGCCGACAAAGTCGACCTCGGCATAACCGCTGCCGGTGCCACGGCGCAGCAGGGTACGCGGGTCGCTGGTGAGGATCTCGCTGTCGACCTCCGGGACCTTGGTCTCGCGCCCGATATTGCTCAGCCGCGGCACGGCGCCGAACAGGGCCAGGCACAGGGCGTCGAGCAGGGTGCTCTTGCCGGCGCCGGTAGGGCCGGTGATGGCGAACAGGCCGGCGCTGGCCAGGGGCTCGGCAGTGAAGTCGATCTCGAACGGGCCGGCCAGGGAGGCCAGGTTTTTCAGGCGGATGGCAAGAATCTTCATGCTTGTTCGGTCTCCATCTGCACGTCCTGCAGCAGCACCGCGAAGTCCTTGAGGGTCTGTTCGTCGACCTCGCTGCCGTAGTTGTCGTGCCAGGCGCGGCTGAACAGCTCCTGGGGGCTGAGCTGGTCGAGTTCGATCAGTTGCGCGCCGTCCTCGCTGTTGTCGCCAGTACGGTTGCCGGCGTATTCGGCGGCGATCCGCACCAGGCGCACGGCTTTGTTCTGCAGGGCGGTTTCCACTTGCTGGCGCAGGTCGGGCTGGGGTTCATCGAGCCGGACCCGTACTTCCAGCCAGGGCTGGCGCTGTTCGTCGGCCAGCAGGTCGATGTCCGGCAGTTGCCTCAGTTGCAGCAGGATCTCGGCCAGTGGCGCCGGGCCCAGGCGTTGCAGGTGCACCGCGCGGGGAATCAGCCTGGGTTCAACGCTGATCAGGGTCTCGCCGTCCAGGCGCACATCGAGGATCTGGTGCTTGTAGTCGATCTCCGAGAACGACAGCGGGATCGGCGAACCGCTGTAGCGGATGCGCTCCTCGCCATTGACCTTCTGCGGCTTGTGCAAATGGCCGAGGGCGACGTAACTGATGCTTGGGCCGAACAGGCTGGCAGGCAGGGCTTCGGCGTTGCCGATGATCAGGCTGCGCTCGGAGTCTTCCGAGATCGAGCCGCCGGCCATGTGCGCGTGGCTGATGGCGATCAGGGCCTGGCCCGGCTCGCGCTTGGCCTCGGCGGCGGCGATCAGGCGTTCATGCACCTGGCCGATGCCCTTGAGGTAGTCGTCGCCCAGTTGCGCGCCGGTGACTTCGGCCGGGCGCAAAAAGGGCAGCGCCAGGCACCAGCCGCCAATCGCGCCGCTGGCGTTGGGCAATGGCAGCAGCAGGCGTTCGGCGTCGAGCTGGCCGTCATCCAGCCACAGCACCCGGCCCAGGGCGTGGGTGCGCAGGCGCCGCATCAAGGGCGCGGGCAGCTCGATGCGAGCCCCGGAGTCGTGGTTGCCGGCGATCATCACGATGGTCAGCAGCGGCTGCTGCTCGTGGGCGCTGACGATAAAGTCGTACAGGGCTTCCTGGGCTTTGACCGGCGGGTTGACGGTGTCGAAGATATCGCCGGCGATCAGCAGCACATCGGGCTGCTCCTGCTTGAGCTGGCGCAGCAGCCAGTCGAGAAAGCTGGAATGTTCGAAGTCGCGTTCCTGGCCGTGGAGGTTCTGCCCAAGGTGCCAGTCGGAGGTGTGGAACAGGCGCAAAATAAGCTCCAGAAAGCAGCGGCAAGCTTCTGGCTAAAAGCCTGAAGCTTGCCGCTGCCCTACTTAGGGTAAAGGGGCGGCAGGCTGCTGGTGTCGGCCACCGGGGCCTGGACCCGCTCATTGATGGGGATGGTGCGAATCGCGCGCCACAGTTCTTCGCCTTGCCAGTATTGGCCGGTTTCGCTGTAGAGCGCGCCGTTGAGACCGTCGAGGGCATCGGACAGCGGCACGAAGCGGGCGGCCATGTCGGCCAGGGTTTCCGGTTGCTGGCGAGCCCAGGCATCCAGGGCCTGGCGGGTGGCCTGGGGGTCGTTGGCCAGGCTCGCGCGTTTCAGGTCGTCGAGCAGCGTGCGCGGGCTGGGCCCGGTTTGCGCCGCCCGCAGGATCGCCGGTTGCCAGCGCGCGCGCCACCACAGGCCGAAGCCGATCAGGGTGGTGCAGGCCAGCAGCAGCGTGCTCAGTTGCCAGGCCCAGAGGCTGGAGTTGTCGACGCTGCTGCTCGGTGTCGGGTTGCCGGCCGGGGTGTCGACCACCAGGCTCGGGTTGTTCGCCACCTGCAGGGTACGGGCGGGCAGGGTGCTGCGTTCCAGGTGGTCTTCGAAGGTGTTCCACCACACCACTTCCACTGCCGGCAGTTCAATGCTGCCGCTGCGGTTGGGCACCAGGGCCTGGCTGTCCTCGCGAATGCCGATCAGCCCGCGCTCGCTGTTCTGGTTGCTCAGCTGCGGCTGGTCCGGGTAGCTGCGCAGGCCGCTGACTTCGCTGCTGGGCAGGGGCGGCAGCTGCGAGCTGGACAGGCCTTCGGCGCGCAGGGTCAGGCTGCGGGTTACGGAGTCGCCGACCTGCAGATTGTCCGGCTCCGGGTTCCAGCTTTCGCTCAGGCTCAGGCTGCGGGCCGGCAGCCAGGGAGCGTCGGCCGGGTAGGCGGCGGGCTTGGCCTTGACCGACAGCGGCATTTCGGCGGAGCTGACGTGGATCAGCTTGCCCGGCTTGGGCCCCAGGGGCGCGGGCTCCTGGCTTGGCTTGACGTCGACCATGGTCGCGCTGAAGGTCTGCGCCGGGATCAGCAGTGCGCCGCTGTGTTGCGGGTAGATGGCGTAGCGCATCTCGATCACGCCGTGGCGCACGCCGTTGATGACCTTCTCGAAGGTGCGCTGCTCGCCGAGCTGTTCGACCCGGGCGTCGCCGATCTGCAATGGGGTCAGGCTGCTGTCGTCGTACAGCGCCACCGAATGGTAGATGTGCAGGGTCAACAGGGCCTGGGCCTGCACGTAGACGCTGTCCTGGTCGAGGCTGACGTCGATGAACACCGGCTCCATGCGGCTGTCGGGCAGTTGCGCGGCGCTCTCGATCACCTGCAGGGTGATCGGCTGGCTCTGCACCTCGCCCAGCTGCAGGGCCGGGATCAGCACCGCGCCGGTCTGGCGTGGCAGCAGGGTGATGATCCAGCGCGTGGTGGCGCGGCTTTCATCGCTCAGGGTGGTCAACTGGTTGACCTGGCGCGTGCCGCGCACCTCGAACGACGGCTCCAGCGGCGCCAGGTCGGGTTTGCCGAACAGGGTGACGTCGTTGGATTCCAGGGTCAGCTCCACGGTTTCTCCGGAGTTCACCCGGCTGCGGTCGACACTGGCGACCAGCCCGGCGCCCTGGGCCAGGGAGGTCCAGAGAAGGAATGTGAGCAAGAGGGCGGTGAAGCGGGTCATCGAGTTTTTCCCTGATCCTGATGTTGTTGCTGTTCGTACCAGAATTTGCGCCGCAGCAATTCGCCGGGGTCGTCCGGAATCTTGCGCAGCCATTGCTCCAATGCCTGCCGCCGCTCGCCGTCCAGGGTCTCTGCGCCAGAGCGCAGGGGCGGGGTGGTGGTGCGCTCGTCACCCAATTCGGACCCCGGCACATCGGACTGCCCGGACTGCGCCTGGGTGTCCGCAGGTGGCTCCTCGTCCCCCTGGCCATTGCCCGCTGGCGGGTTCTGGTCCTGGTTGTCGTGCTCGCCGGGTGCCTGGGAGCCCTGGTTGGCGGCGCCCGATTGCGCCGAGCTGTCGGTTTCGTTGCTGTCGCCAGGCTGTTCCTGGTCCGGGACCTCGGGCGTGGTCACTTGCTGTTCTTGCAGCAGGCTTTCGACCAGAGCCTTGTTCTGCAGCGCCGGTTGCAGGTCGGGCTGCAACTCCAGGGCCTGTTCGTAGGCGTCCACCGCGGCTTCCAGCTCACCGCTGCGGGCCAGGGCGTTGCCACGATTGTAGTGGGCGCGGGCGTCGCTGCCTTCGGCAAAGCGCTGAGCGGCAGCGGCGTAGTCGCCGGCCTCATACAGGGCCACGCCCTGCCATTGCAAGTCCTGGAAGTGCCGCGCGGCGTCGGCGGGGCGCTGCTGTTGCAACAGGCGCTGGCCTTGCTGGTCGGGCCGCAGCCACAGGTCGTTGAACTCGAAGGCGTAGCTGGGCTGCGGCAGCATAAACAGCAGGGGCAGGCAGAACAGCCAGCCACGGCGCCCGGCGCAGGCCGCCAGCAGCAACAGCGGCAACAGCAGCCAGTAACCCTGGTCGGCCCAGGTGTCGAGTTGCAGGGTCTGGCCGTCGTCGCGCAGGTTGCGCGGGCCACCCAGCAGGCCCAGGCCGCGCAGGTCATTGTCATCCAGGCGCACCTGGCGATAGCGCCCGCCGAGGTCGCCGAGGAAGCTTTTCAGGCTCGGGCTGTCGAGGCGCGACACCAGGATCGCACCCTGGTCATCCTTGAGCAGGCTGCCGTTTTCCTGGGTCACCGGCGCCCCGTCACGGCTGCCGATCCCCAGCATCAACAGTTGCGGTGCGCGGCCGCCCAGGGCCTGGCGGATGCCTTGGCGTTCCTGTTCGCTGAGGGACGAGGCGATCAGCAGGATCCGGCCCTGGCCCAGGGCGCCCTGGTCCAGCAGTTGCAAGGCCTTGTGCACCGCCAGGTCGGCGCGCTGGCCGGCCTCGGGCATGATCGACGGCTTGAGCGCTTCGAGCAGGTTGCGGCTGGTGGCCAGGTCGTCCGACAGCGGCACCAGGGTGTGGGCACTGCCGGCGTAGACCACGATGGCGGTCTGCGCGTCGCTGCGCAGTTGCAGCAGGTCCAGCAGCTTGCGCCGCGCCTGTTCGAGGCGGTTGGGCGGCACGTCGCTGGCAAGCATTTGCGGCGTCAGTTCCAGCAGCACCACCAGCGGGTCGGCGGGCTTCTGGCTGATTTGTTCTACGCGCTGCCAGCTGGGGCCGAGCAGTGCCAGGACCGCGATCAGCCACGCCAGGCCGAGCACCACCCAGGGCATTTTGCTTTCGCGGCCGTTGCCGCCGCTGAGCAGGGCGGCATGGAAGGCCGGTGGCAGGATCATCTGCCAGCGCCCGGCGCGTTTTTGCCGGTGCCAGAGGTGCCACAGCAGCCAGCCGAGGGGCAGCAACAGCAGCAGCCAGGCGGGGCGAAACCAGTGCGGCCAGAGCGCGGCGATCATCGACGCCTCCGCAGACGCAGGCGTTTGAGACGCTCGCGCCAGTCATGGGCCGGTTGCAGGAAGTGCGCCTTGGTGAAGAACCGTTGCAGCGGGTTCTCCGGCCAGCGTTCGCGCACCACCAGCAGCATGCTGAACATCAGCGCCAGGGCCAGCGGCCAGCTATAGAGTGCCTGGGCCGGGCGCGCCTGGGTCGGCTGCTGGGCCACGGGCTCCAGTTGGTCGAGGGTTTCCTTGATGGCTTGCAGCTCCTGGCCGTCGCGGGCGCGGAAGTAGCGGCCGCCGGTGACTGAGGCGATTTCCTTGAGGGCCGGCTCGTCCAGGTCGAGGCTCGGGTTCAGCCCCAGCAGGCCCTGGGTGCCGCTTTGCTCGGGGTCGGCGCCGATGCCGATCGGGTAGATTTTCACCCCTTCTTCAGCGGCCAGGCGCGCAGCGGTCAGCGGGTCGATTTCGCCGCCGTTGTTGGCGCCGTCGGTCACCAGGATCAGCACCCGGCTTTGCGCCGGGCGTTGGCGCAGGCGTTTCAGGGCCAGGCCGATGGCATCGCCGATGGCGGTGTTTTTACCGGCGATGCCGATCTTCGCTTCATCCAGCCAGATGCGCACCGTGCGGCGGTCGAAGGTCAGCGGCGCCTGCAGGTAAGCCTTGCTGCCAAACAGGATCAGGCCCACGCGGTCGCCTTCGCGGCCTTCGAGAAAGTCCCCCAGCAGGTGCTGCACCAGGCTCAGGCGGCTGACGTCTTCGTCCAGCCATTGCATATCGGGGAAGTCCATGGAGCCGGACACGTCCACCGCCACCAGCAGGTCGCGACCGCTGGCCGCCACGGGCAGGGGTTCGCCCAGCCATTGGGGACGGGCCGCCGCCAGCAGCAGCAACAGCCATAGCAGGATGAACGGTGCCTGCTGGCGCCAGGCCGGCAGGTTGGCCCGGGCCCGGCGCCGCGCCAGGCCTTCGAGTTCGGTGAGGAAGCTGATCTTCAGCGCCGGCTCGCCGCTGTCGGCCACCGGCAGCAGCACCCGCAGCAGCCACGGCAGTGGCAACAGGGCAAAGACCCAGGGCCAGGCGAACTCAAACATGTTTGCGGATCCAGGTGTCGACCGCCTGGGTCAGGCCGGCGATGGCTTTGTCGTCGAGCTTGCACTCGGGCTTGTAGGCGCCTTCCACCAGCACCATCCAGCGCGTCAGCCCCGCAGCCGGGCAGCGGTTGTCGAGAAACGCCAGCCATTTGCGGCCGTTCAGGGTATGGCTCTGGCTGTAGGGGTAGTGGTTGCGGCACAGGCGCTTGAGCAGCGCATTGAGCTGTTGCAGCCAGGCCCCGGCCGGCGCGCCGTCATAGGGCTTGGGCAGCAGCGCCAGTTCGGCCAGGGCCGCCAGGCGCACCGGGTCCAGGGGCAGTTCGGCGCGCACGATGGGGCGCTTGCGCGGCCACCAGCGTTTGAGCCGCCACAGGCCCAAGCCCAGCAACGGCAGCAACACCAGCAGCAGCCACCAGCCCGGGGCGGGCGGCCAGAAGCCGATGGCGGGCGGGGCCATCAAGGGTTGCAGTTGTTCGAGGCTGCTCATCGGGATTTACCCGGGCGTTGCGGGTTCAGGTATTCGCGCAGTTGTTCGACCATCTCGCTCTGGGTGCTCAGGGGCATCAGCAGTACCCGCAGCTTCTGCGCCAGCAGTTCCCAACGGGCAATGCGTGCCTCACTCATGGCACGGTAGGCCTGGCGCAGGTCGTAATTCAGGGTGTCGAGCTCCAGCTGCGCGCCACGCTCGGCAAAGCGCAGCAGGCCGGCGGCGGGCAGGGCGTGGTCGAGGGGATCGGACAGCGGCATCAGCAGCAGGTCGCAATGGCGTGAAAGCAGGCTCAGCTGTTGCTCGGCGGCGTCAGACAGGGCGCGCTCGTCGCAGATCACGATCACCAGGCTGCCCGGGCGCAGCACTTCGCGGCCCCGGCGCAGGGCGGTGCCCAGGGCGTCGCGCTCGGGTTCGGTCTCGGTGTGCAGCGACTGGTTGACCCGCACCAGGCGGTTGAGCAACTGCAACAGGCTCTGTTTGCTGCGGCGCGGCTTGATTTCGTAGTGCTCGTCATCGCCGAACACCAAGCCGCCGACCCGGTCGTTGTGACCCAACGCGGCCCAGCCGATCAGGCTCGCGGCCTGGGCGGCGAGCACCGATTTGAACATCAGCCCGGAGCCGAAAAACAGCCGGCGACTTTGCTCGACCATGATGAAAATCGGCCGTTCGCGTTCTTCATGGAACAGCTTGGTGTGCGGTTCCTGGGTGCGCGCCGTCACGCGCCAGTCGATGGTGCGCACGTCGTCGCCGGCCTGGTAGACCCGCACCTGATCGAAGTCGACCCCGCGTCCGCGGAGTTTCGAGTGGTGCAGGCCGATCAGCGGGCTGCGCTGGCTCGGGGTCGAGAACAGCTGCACTTCGCGCACCCGATGGCGCATCTCGATCAGCTCGGCGAGGCTGATGCGGATGCCGGGTTCGGCGGTCTTGGGGCTCGGGCTCATGGGGGTCAAGCGACGGCAACGACGTCGAGAATGCGCTGGACCACCCGGTCCTGGTCGATGCCTGCGGCTTCGGCTTCAAAGGACAGGATGATGCGGTGGCGCAATACGTCGAACAGCACGGCCTGGATATCTTCCGGGCTGACGAAATCGCGCCCGGCCAGCCAGGCGTGGGCTCGGGCGCAGCGGTCGAGGGCAATCGAGCCCCGGGGGCTGGCGCCGTAGGCGATCCACTCGGCCATCTCCGGGTCGAACTTGGCCGGGGTGCGGGTGGCCATGACCAGTTGCACCAGGTATTCCTCCACGGCGTCGGCCATGTACAGGCCGAGGATTTCCTTGCGCGCGGCGAAGATCGCCTGCTGGCTGACCCGGCGTTCGGGCTTGGTTTCGCCGTTCAAGGCTTCGCCACGGGCCTGTTGCAGGATGCGGCGTTCGACGGCGGCGTCGGGAAAGCCGATTTTCACGTGCATCAGGAAGCGGTCGAGCTGGGCTTCGGGCAGGGGGTAGGTGCCTTCCTGCTCGATGGGGTTCTGGGTCGCCATCACCAGAAACAGTGGCGACAGTTCATAGGTGCTGCGCCCGACACTGACCTGACGCTCGGCCATGGCCTCCAGCAGGGCCGACTGGACCTTGGCCGGGGCGCGGTTGATTTCGTCGGCCAGCACCAGGTTGTGGAAGATCGGGCCCTGCTGGAACACGAAGCTGCCGGTTTCCGGGCGGTAGATCTCGGTGCCGGTGATGTCGGCCGGCAACAGGTCGGGGGTGAACTGGATGCGATGGAACTGCGCTTCAATGCCTTCGGCCAACTCTTTGATGGCCTTGGTCTTGGCCAGGCCCGGCGCGCCTTCGACCAACATGTGACCGTCGGCGAGCAGGGCGATGAGCAGGCGCTCGATGAGTTTTTCCTGGCCGAGAATCTGCGTTGAAAGAAAGGTTCGCAGCGCAAGCAGCGCTTCACGATGTTCCATCGATGACTGTTCCTGGAGAGGGGGAGCCCGGGTGTTCGAGTAACGCCGGGGCTGGGGGCGATACTTTAATCCATAGCAGGGGGTGCCGACTAACGGGGAAATCCGGAATTGCCGATTTAGTCGAAAAAATCGGCTCGTAGCGCTGTAGCCGCTGCCGCAGGCCTGTTTGGGCGGTGGGGGTGTGTCTGACACCCTTGCGGCGGTCTTGAGGGCCAGCGCAGCCTCGTGCAACTCGGCAGCGGCTACAGGCTTACAGGGCTACGGGTTACAGCTGGCTTATATAGGTGCCGGTGCCCTTGAGGATGTTTTGCAGGGTCAGTTCGACTTCGGCGAGGTCGCTGGCGGCGGTGGCGTGGTGGATTTCCAGGTGGTCGTCGCCGTTGAGGGCGTCGGCGTCGGCCGCGGCGATTTCGATCAGCAGGCGGGTCGGGCTCAGGGTGACTTTCACCCCGTCCAGGGTCGAAGGCTCGCCGTCGAGGGTGATTTCCAGCTCGTCCTCATCCGGGTAGCGGCTCATCAGGAACATCTCGCCCTGGTTGCTGTGGCAGCAGAGCATGGCCATGTTGTCTTCTTCGTCATCGCAGGGGTTGGCGATCAAATGGGCGGTGGTCAGTTGCATCGGGCGGTTCCTGGAGAGTGGCTGCACGGACCCACAGCGGGGCAGGCAAAGCGCAATTCTGCCAGCCCTGGGGAATTTCTGCTGGTTTGTGTGTCAGAGAACAGGTCGTGACCGCAGTCGCCCCAGCGGGTCATTTCTGGTACGCCAGTACCCCGAAAACCACGGTTCGGGCCACGGTTCGGCCCGCTGCCTGCTAGTGTTGTGCGGGGGGCGGCGCGCCGGGTGCGTGCCAATGACCGAATATGTCGCAGCATCGCAAGCAGCGGCCTTGCCGCACTCGTTAAGCTGCGCAACGGATGGACACCTGTAAAGGCATTGTGCGCGTGATGCGTCAGTCGTTTTTGCAGATGCCCATCGCAGCGAAGGTGAATGTGACCCGAGTGTCCCGTCCAGCTTCACCACCTTGTCATCCTGCAACCTCTGCCCGAGATCAGGAGCAGGGTGACGCTTGACCCCGCAAGGGGATTGCACGCGACGCTTCCATCAATAACAAGCCCAAGCGGAGTACCACAGATGGCGTTCTTCACCGCAGCCAGCAAAGCCGACTTCCAGCACCAACTGCAAGCGGCACTGGCGCAGCACATCAGTGAACAGGCACTGCCACAAGTGGCGCTGTTCGCTGAACAATTCTTCGGCATCATTTCCCTGGACGAACTCACCCAGCGTCGGTTGTCCGACCTGGCGGGCTGCACCTTGTCTGCCTGGCGCCTGCTTGAGCGCTTCGATCACGCGCAACCGCAAGTGCGCGTCTACAACCCCGACTACGAACGCCACGGCTGGCAGTCGACCCACACCGCGGTCGAGGTTCTGCACCATGACCTGCCGTTCCTGGTCGACTCGGTGCGCACCGAGCTCAACCGTCGCGGCTACAGCATCCACACCCTGCAAACCACCGTGCTCAGCGTGCGTCGCGGCAGCAAGGGCGAGTTGCTGGAAATCCTGCCCAAGGGCACCCACGGCGAAGGCATCCAGCAAGAATCGCTGATGTACCTGGAAATCGACCGTTGCTCCAATGCCGCCGAGCTCAGTGTACTGAGCAAGGAACTGGAGCAGGTGCTGGGTGAAGTGCGCGTCGCAGTGGCCGACTTTGAACCGATGAAGGTCAAGGTCCAGGAACTGATCGACGGCATCGACAACAGCCAGTTCGCCATCGCGGCGGATGAAAAGACCGAAATCAAGAGCTTCCTGGAATGGCTGGTGGGCAACCACTTCACCTTCCTCGGCTATGAAGAATTTGTGGTTCGCGAAGAGCAGGACGGCGGGCATATCGAATATGACCCCAACTCGTTCCTCGGCCTGACCAAGCTGCTGCGCGCCGGCCTCACCGCCGACGACCTGCGCATCGAAGACTACGCCGTCAACTACCTGCGCGAACCGACTCCGCTGTCGTTCGCCAAGGCCGCGCACCCAAGCCGCGTGCACCGTCCGGCCTACCCGGACTACGTGTCGATCCGCCAGATCGATGCCGACGGCAAAGTGATCAAGGAATGCCGCTTCATGGGCCTGTACACCTCGTCGGTGTACGGCGAAAGCGTGCGGGTCATCCCGTACATCCGGCGCAAGGTGGAAATCGTCGAGCAGCGCTCGGGCTTCCAGGCCAAGGCGCACCTGGGCAAGGAACTGGCCCAGGTCCTCGAGGTGCTGCCCCGTGACGATCTGTTCCAGACCCCGGTGGATGAGCTGTTCAGCACCGTGATGTCCATCGTGCAGATCCAGGAACGCAACAAGATCCGCGTGTTCCTGCGCAAAGACCCCTACGGTCGTTTCTGCTACTGCCTGGCCTACGTGCCGCGCGACATCTATTCCACCGAAGTGCGGCAGAAGATCCAGCAAGTGCTGATGGATCGCCTGCAAGCGTCGGATTGCGAGTTCTGGACCTTCTTCTCCGAGTCGGTACTGGCCCGCGTCCAACTGATTCTGCGGGTCGACCCGAAGAACCGCATCGACATCGACCCGCTGCTGCTGGAAAAAGAAGTGGTCCAGGCCTGCCGCAGCTGGCAGGACGACTACGCCAGCCTGGTGGTCGAAAGCTTCGGCGAGGCCCACGGCACCAACGTGCTGGCGGACTTCCCGAAAGGCTTCCCTGCCGGCTACCGCGAGCGCTTCGCTGCGCACTCGGCCGTGGTCGACATGCAGCACCTGCTGAGCCTGACCGAAGCCAACCCGCTGGTGATGAGCTTCTACCAGCCCCTGGGCCAGGTTTCGGGCCAGCGCGAGCTGCACTGCAAGCTGTACCACGCCGACACCCCGCTGGCGTTGTCCGACGTGCTGCCGATCCTGGAAAACCTCGGCCTGCGTGTGCTGGGCGAGTTCCCGTATCGCCTGCGTCACAACAACGGCCGTGAGTTCTGGATCCACGACTTCGCCTTCACCGCTGCCGAAGGCCTGGACCTGGATATCCAGCAGCTCAACGACACGCTGCAGGACGCCTTCGTCCACATCGTGCGTGGCGATGCCGAGAACGATGCCTTCAACCGCCTGGTGCTGACGGCCGGCCTGCCATGGCGCGACGTCGCGCTGCTGCGTGCCTACGCCCGTTACCTGAAGCAGATCCGCCTGGGCTTCGACCTGGGTTACATCGCCAGCACCCTGAACAACCACACCGACATCGCCCGCGAGTTGACCCGGTTGTTCAAGACCCGTTTCTACCTGGCGCGCAAGCTCACCAGCGACGACCTGGAAGACAAGCAGCAGCGCCTGGAACAAGCGATCCTCACCGCCCTGGACGACGTCCAGGTGCTCAACGAAGACCGCATCCTGCGTCGCTACCTGGACCTGATCAAGGCCACCCTGCGCACCAACTTCTACCAGACCGACGCCAACGGCCAGAACAAGTCGTACTTCAGCTTCAAGTTCAACCCGCACGCGATTCCCGAGCTGCCGAAACCGGTGCCCAAGTTCGAGATCTTCGTCTACTCGCCACGGGTTGAAGGCGTGCACCTGCGCTTCGGCAATGTGGCCCGTGGCGGCCTGCGCTGGTCCGACCGTGAAGAAGACTTCCGTACCGAAGTCCTGGGCCTGGTAAAAGCCCAGCAAGTGAAGAACTCGGTGATCGTGCCGGTGGGCGCCAAGGGCGGCTTCCTGCCGCGTCGCCTGCCATTGGGCGGCAGCCGGGACGAGATCGCGGCCGAGGGCATCGCCTGCTACCGCATCTTCATTTCCGGCCTGCTGGACATCACCGACAACCTGAAAGACGGCGCCCTGGTGCCACCGGCCAACGTGGTGCGTCACGACAACGATGACCCGTACCTGGTGGTCGCGGCCGACAAAGGCACCGCAACCTTCTCCGACATCGCCAACGGCATCGCCATCGACTACGGCTTCTGGCTGGGTGATGCGTTCGCTTCCGGTGGTTCGGCCGGTTACGACCACAAGAAAATGGGCATCACCGCCAAGGGCGCGTGGGTCGGCGTGCAGCGCCACTTCCGCGAGCGCGGCATCAACGTCCAGCAAGACAGCATCACCGTGGTCGGTGTCGGCGACATGGCCGGCGACGTGTTCGGCAACGGCTTGCTGATGTCCGACAAGCTGCAGCTGGTGGCCGCCTTCAACCACCTGCACATCTTTATCGACCCGAACCCGACCCCGGCCAACAGCTTCGTCGAGCGCCAGCGCCTGTTCGACCTGCCGCGTTCGGCCTGGACCGACTACGACACCAGCATCATGTCCGAAGGCGGCGGTATCTTCTCGCGCAGCGCGAAGAGCATTGCCATCTCGCCACAGATGAAAGAACGCTTCGACATCCAGGCCGACAAGCTGACCCCGACCGAACTGCTCAATGCCTTGCTCAAGGCACCGGTGGACCTGTTGTGGAACGGCGGTATCGGCACCTACGTCAAGGCCAGCACCGAAAGCCACGCCGATGTCGGCGACAAGGCCAACGATGCACTGCGGGTCAACGGTAACGAGCTGCGCTGCAAGGTGGTGGGCGAGGGCGGCAACCTCGGCATGACCCAGCTGGGTCGTGTGGAATTCGGCCTCAGTGGCGGCGGTTCCAACACCGACTTCATCGACAACGCCGGTGGCGTGGACTGCTCCGACCACGAAGTGAACATCAAGATCCTGCTCAACGAAGTGGTGCAGGCCGGCGACATGACCGACAAGCAGCGCAACCAGCTGCTGGCGAGCATGACCGACGAAGTCGGCAGCCTGGTGTTGGGCAACAACTACAAGCAGACCCAGGCCCTGTCCCTGGCCGCGCGCCGTGCCTACGAGCGTGCTGCCGAGTACAAGCGCCTGATGAGCGACCTGGAAGGCCGGGGCAAGCTGGACCGCGCCATCGAGTACCTGCCGACCGAGGAGCAGCTTACCGAGCGCGCCGCGACGGGCAAGGGCCTGACTCGTCCAGAGCTGTCGGTGCTGATTTCCTACAGCAAGATCGACCTCAAGGAAGCCCTGCTCAAGTCCCTGGTGCCGGATGACGACTACCTGACCCGTGACATGGAGACCGCGTTCCCGCCAAGCCTGGTGGCCAAGTTCTCCGAGGCCATGCGTCGTCACCGCCTGAAGCGCGAAATCGTCAGCACCCAGATCGCCAACGACCTGGTCAACCACATGGGCATCACCTTCGTGCAACGCCTGAAGGAGTCCACCGGCATGAGCCCGGCGAACGTGGCCGGTGCTTATGTGATCGTGCGTGACATCTTCCACCTCCCGCACTGGTTCCGTCAGATCGAAGCCCTGGACCACCAGGTTTCGGCTGAAGTGCAGTTGGCGTTGATGGATGAGCTGATGCGCCTGGGCCGTCGTGCCACGCGCTGGTTCCTGCGCAGCCGTCGCAACGAGCAGGATGCAGCGCGCGACGTCGCCCACTTCGGTCCGCACCTGGCGGCGTTGGGCCTCAAGCTCGACGAACTGCTGGAAGGCCCGACCCGCGAAGGCTGGCAGAACCGTTATCAAGCGTATGTCGAAGCCGGTGTGCCGGAGTTGCTGGCGCGCATGGTTGCAGGCACCACCCACCTGTATACCCTGCTGCCGATCATCGAAGCCGCTGACGTCACCGGCCAGAGCGCGGCCGATGTGGCCAAGGCCTACTTCGCCGTGGGCAGCGCCCTGGACCTGCCGTGGTACCTGCAGCAGATCAGCGATCTGCCCGTGGGCAACAACTGGCAGGCCCAGGCCCGCGAAGCCTTCCGCGACGACGTGGACTGGCAGCAACGGGCGATCACCATCAAGGTGCTGCAGATGGCCGATGCGCCGGACGACATGGAAGCCCGCGTGGCCCTGTGGCTGGAGCAGAACGCGAGCATGGCCGATCGCTGGCGCGCCATGATGGTGGAAATCCGTGCCGCAGTCGGCACTGACTACGCCATGTACGCGGTGGCCAACCGTGAACTGCTGGACCTGGCACTGAGCGGTCAATCGAGCCTGTAACGGCCTGATCGAGCGTTAACCCCAAAAGCCCCGTATCGCGAGATACGGGGCTTTTTTATTGCACCCAGTAATGGCAGCGCCCAACCTCACCATCCCCCTCGCTACTTCTCCAGCGGCGTCAACACCGCGTCCTGCTCATCCATCAGCATGAACACCAAGAGCTTCGCCGGCTCGGTCTGGCTGGCATTGCTCGACACCGGGTGCCGCGAGCCGGCGGGCTCGAACCAGGACTGCCCGGCCTTGTAGGTTATCGCTGGCTGGTCATTGACCCGCGAGGTGATCGCGCCCTGCAGCACATAAGCCATGGCCGCGCCGGCATGCCGATGGGGCACGGTGGCCTGGCCCGGGGCGTAGTCGACGGTCAGCATCAGGGCTTTTTTTCCGGGGAGATTGCTCAGGGCCTGTTCCTGGAGAATCGCCAGTTTTTCCTGGCCGTACACCGGTTCATGGGCGGCGGCGCCCAGGGAGGTCAGCAGCGCCAGGGCGGCGAGGGCAGCGTTCAATGGGGTCATGGTCGGGTTCTCGTGCTCAATGAAAAGACCGACCCAGACTAATCCCGCTCAGCGCCCCGACCTATGGCCAATCCCGGCAAAGAAGGGCAGACCACTGCTCAGGCGATCTGCCGCAGGATGTCGCGCACCTGGTCCAGGGCCGGATCGATGTCCAGGGTTTCAATGGCGCCGAAGCCGATGAACAACCCGCTTCTGACCGGCGTGTCGTTGAAGAAACCGTCCAGGGAGTACAGCCCGATCCCGGCCTGTTTCGCCCGCTCCAGCAACAACGGCAGGTTCACCGGCACCTTGCACAGGGCCGCCATATGGAAGCCGGCGGTGGAGGGGATGGCTTGCAGCCAGGGCGAAAGGTCGCCGTCCAGGCGCTGCAGGATACGCTCGCGGCGCCCGGCATAGACCGTGTGGCAGCGGCGGATATGCTTGAGCAGGCAGCCGTCGCTGATGAACTTGGCCAGGGCCCACTGCGCCAGGGTCGAGGTGTGGCAGTCGGTCAGGTGCTTGGCTCGCACCACCGCGCCGATGATCGCCGGCGGCAGCACCCCATAGCCCAGGCGCAGCTGCGGCAGCATGGTCTTGGAAAAGGTCCCGACGTAGGCCACCACCCCATGGCTGTCCAGGCTTTGCAGCGAGTCGGTGGGCCGTCCTTCGTAGCGAAACTCGCAGTCGTAATCGTCCTCGATGACAATCGCCCCCAATTGCTGCGCCCGCTGCAACAAGGCCTCGCGCCGTGCCTGGCTCATGGGCATGCCCAGGGGGAACTGGTGCGACGGGGTGACGTAAATTAGCCGCACGCCATCGGGGATCAACGCCACCTGCAACCCCTGTTCATCCACCGGGACCCCGATCACCGTTGCGCCCTGGGCACTGAACAGCATGCGCGCCGGGCTGTAGCCGGGGTCTTCCATGGCCACCAGGCTGCCGGGTTCGAGCACCACCCGGGCGATCAGGTCCAGGGCCTGTTGCGCGCCGTTGCAAATCACAATGTCGTGCTCAGTGCAGACCACCCCCCGGGAAAACGCCACGTGCCCGGCGATGGCACTGCGCAGGGCCGGCAGGCCTTCCGGCTGGCTGTAGAACCCGCCGTGTTCGGCCATGCGCCGCAGGGCTTCCTGGGTGCAGCGCCGCCATTCTTCCTGGGGGAACTGATTGCGCCGGGTCGCGCCGCCGATGAATTCATAGCGCGCGGTGCTTTCCAGGGAGGGGTGGCGCAGGGGCCAGGGCAGGTTCTGCCATTTCTCCAGGTTGGCGGCGCAGGCCAGGTCCTGGGCCGCCTGTTTGCGTTCGGCCTTGACCGCCCGGGCATTGACGAAGGTGCCACGGCCGATCTTGCCGATCAGCAGGTTGTCGTAGGTCAGCAGGGCATAGGTGTCGGACACGGTCTTGCGCGAAATGCCCAGTTGTTGCGCCAACAGGCGGCTGGGCGGCAACTGCGCCCCGGCGGCCAGGCGCCCGGATTCGATGGCGCTGCGCAATTGCTGGTAGAGCTGGTCGGCCAGGTCCTTGCGGCCGTTGATGACGACATGCAGTTCCATCGATACATCCTGAGCAAGGCAATGGTCGCAAGGTTACTCCCATGCCCGCAGCGGGTGTAGCGCCGCTGGCAGCCTGACGCTCGCGGCGATGGCATTGTGCCGTGTCTTATGGCCGTTGCGGCTTCACCGAGGTGCCGAAGGTATTGCCCATGCGCACGCTGGTGGCGGCCGGGGTCGACAGGCCGACCTGGTTCGGCGGGCGTTTCTCGACCGGCACTGTCTGTGCCTGCTGGTTGTGCTGCGCGGCTTTGGCGGCGTCCGGGTTGCTGCCCATCTGCTGGCTCAGGCAGCCGTAGTCCGGCGCCTTGTAACCGCCGACGCTGACGTCGACGCAGCCGGTGGCGGGCTCTTCGGCCTGGGCGGCGAGAGGCAGGGCGGCGCACAGCAACAGGCTGGCGAGGGTCGGAAACAGCTTCATCTGGGCCTCCTGGCGGGCCCGAAGGAATGGGCCGGTATGGGGCCTGAGTGTAGTGCAGGGGCCCTGGGCCAAAGGTGATGTTTTTTTTGCTATCACCGTAACATCAGATTCATAAACTGGCCTCAGGATGACGGTTTTCAGGGACGCGTCAGCCGTGCAGCAATGCAGAGCAGAGGTCGAGCGGCGGTCTTGGGTGCACCCACGTTTTGCGGGCTGTTGCCTGGCGTTGCTGCTGGGCCTGGCCATGCCCGGCCTGCTGCGGGCCGAGCCATCGGGGCCGCCGCAGATCGACTCGCCGCAATTGCTGGCGCTGGACCTGCCGGCACAAAACCTGGCGGACGCCCTGGAAGCTTTCAGTCGTTCGACCGGGATGGCGGTGCTGGTGGACCGTGAGTTGACCCGGAGCCGGCGCTCGATTGGGGTGCACGGTCGTTACAGCGCGCGCGAAGCCTTGGGCCTGTTGCTCACCGGCAGCGGCCTGGTGGCGCGTTATGCCCGCAGCGATGCGTTCACCCTGCAAGTGCCCGAGGCCAGCCAGCCGCTGTCACCCAAGGGGCCACGCGCGGCGGCACGGATCAACAGCAGCTACGCCACGGCGTTGCAGCAGGCGATCGAGCGCAGTTTGTGCCGCTCGCCATTGACCCGTCCGGGCAGTTTCCGGGCGCTGGTGCAGGTCTGGATCGGCCCTGACGGCAGCATTGAGCACAGCCGTCTGGTCAGTTCCACGGGTGATGCCCAGCGCGATGAAGCGCTGGTCCGCAGCCTGGGCAGTACCCGGGTCGAACGCCTGGCGCCGAGTTCGTTGCGCCAGCCGCTGACCTTACTTTTGATGCCGGACACCACAGGAACACGCATGGAATGCACAGCACGGGAAGGAGCTTCCGGGGTATGAAAAATACCGGGCACAGTCCGATGGTCAGGTTGTTCCTGACCTCCTATGAGGATTTCAAGGTGCGTCTGCGCCGGCGCCTGGGCTCGGAGGACCTGGCCAACGATGTCCTCCACGAAACCTACCTGCGGGTCGACCGCATGGAGGTCCCGCCGAACCTGCTGCAACCCAATGCCTACCTGTACCGCATGGCCCTGAACATTGCCGCCGACCGGCGCCAGTCCGATGCCCGGCTGCTGACCGGCAGCGAAGTCGAAGAACTGTTGCAGGTCGCCGATGAAGCCCAGGACCCGTCGCGGGTGGTGGGCGGCCAGAAAGAAATCCAGACCCTGCTCAAGGCCCTCTACGAACTGCCGGCACGGCGGCGCAAGATTTTTATCGCGGCGCGCCTGGAAGAGGCGCCGCACCTGGAAATCTCCCAGCGCTTCGGCATTTCCACGCGCATGGTAGAGAAGGAACTCAAGGCCGCCCTGGGGCACTGCGCCTTGCGCCTGGAAAGAAAAGTCATCCAGCGGTTCGGTCCCGGGGCCGGAAAACCGTCTTAGTCAACGAGTCCCTGATTAATCCGTGAGTATTTGCGCGCTTGAACATTTTTAGCATTTCCACTGCTCGGGATACGCCAGACAGCCAACTGCACAGCGAGGCCCGCGACTGGCTGCTGCTCCTGACCTCGGGCCAGGCCACCGTGGCCGATGCCAGGGCCTTGCGCCAATGGTGCGCACAGAGCCCGGAGCACGCCCGGGCCTTCGAGCAGGCCAAGGCCCTGTGGCAGCAGTTGGCGCCCGCCGCCGAGCACTGGCAGCAGGCGACGCAACCCCGGCGTTTCGGGCGGCGGGCGTTCCTGGGTGGGGCGATTGCCGCCTCGGCGGCCTTGTTTATGGTGCGGCTCACGGTGCCCGGCGGCTTTGCCGGATTGACCGCCGACTACCGCACCGAGGTCGGTGAGCAACGGCGAGTCGAACTGGCCGCGGGCGTCAGCCTCGAACTCAACACCCAGACCCGCATCAACCGCCGGGCATTGGCCGAGGGCGAGCAGGGCATCGAGTTGCTGCAGGGCGAAGTCGAGGTTCTGGCCCAGGCCGCTCGGCCGCTCCAGGTCCAGGCTGGCGCCGGCTGGCTGAGTGCGACCCGGGCGCGGTTCAACGTGCGCAACACCGACAGCCGGGTCTGCGTGACTTGCATCGAGGGCTCGCTGTCGGTGGCGGTGGGTGGGCGCAGTATGGCGTTGGAGGCGGGCCGCCAGCTGATCTACGACGCCCGGGGCATCGGCCAACCACAGGTGGTGGACACCCAGGCGGTGGTTGCCTGGCGCGAGCAGGTCCTGGTGTTCGACAACGCCAGCCTCAACACCGTGATCGACGAGATCAACCGCTATCGCCCGGGGATGCTGGTGCTGCTCAACGCCGAGCTGGGCAAACGCAAGGTTCAGGCGCGCTTCAGCCTCAACCAGCTGGCCGGCGTGGCCCTGCTGATCCGCGACGCCTACGGCGCCAAATGCACCGAACTCCCCGGCGGCGTGGTCCTGCTCAGTTAAGTCCGTAGCGGCTGCCGCAGGCTCGGGCCGTGTTTGGAGGCTCGCCCTAAAACCTCACGCATTCCTCCCGGTTGTACTCCGGCGACAATACCGGCCAGCGCAGCCTGGCGGCAGCGGCTACAAGTTGTTATTGCAGGGGGCCGAGCACTTGTCGGTAGCGTTCCACGCCTTGGGGTGTCTGGCGCACCAGGCTGATTTCCAGGCCGGGTGGGTTGTCCTGGCGATTGCCGCTGAGTTGCCGCCAGCCTTTGTCGGGGTCCCAGACCCGCAGTTGCAGGTCGCTGACCTGGCTCAGCACTGCCACCGCCTGTTTCGGCGCGGGCAGGGGGTAGCGGTCGCCGGCGGGGGCGGCGGCGCGGTACAGGGTGTCGCCCTTGAGCCACCAGCGCACGCGTTGCAGGCCGGCACCCGGGACCGCCGCGCTGCGGATCAGGTCCAGGCGAAAACCCTTGCTGTCCGAGCTGCGCACACTCAGGGCCGGTGGCGCGGCGGTCCGTGGCGGGTCTTCCCGAGGTTCGGCCGAGGCCTGTTCGGGTTCCGCCAGTTCGATCCCGGCCCGCAGGCTGATGTCGCGCTGCAACTGATTCAAGGCGCGCAGCAAGGCTTCGGTCTGCTCGGTGCTGGCCTGCAGATGCCGGTCGGCGCGGGTCACGCTGTCCAGCCCGCGCCAGGCAATCAGGCTGACCAGCGCCATGAGCATGATCGCCACCATCACTTCGATCAGGGTAAAGCCCTGCTGTGCCCGCTTCATGGCTGGTTCACCAGCCGCAACCGGCCATCCGCATCGCGCTGCAGACCGAGGCTGCGCTGCCCGTCGGACAGCACCAGGCGCAACGGCGGGTTGATCCACTCGGCGTCCAGCACCAGGGTTTGCCGGGGCTCGATGCGCACCTGCAGCGGCGTGCTGTCCCAGGGCCGTGCATGCAATTGCGGGTCGCCCTCGAAGTGCTCCAGCCCCTGGCCATCGGCGCTGCGCCGGCTGAAGCCATAGCCCTTGGCGTCCGCGCGCCAGGTGATCGGACGGCCATCGACCCGCGCCTCGGCCTGGGCCATTTGCAGCAACTGGCTCAAGCGCTCGGCATCCTTGCGCAGCGATTGCAGCGGGTCGGGCTTGATACTCAGGCCGATGGCCGCACTGGCGATGCCGATGATCACCAGCACCACCATCAGCTCGATCAGGGTGAAGCCCTGTTGCTTGAGGCTGTTCATGTTCGCGCTCCTTTGCGTCGATCCGATGCTGCACGGCGAAGATGATGGGCGTGTGAAATAAAAACGTGAGAATTGGCCTGTAGGCTGTCGGCACGGACAATCAGGAGGTCCCATCCATGGCATTCGCCCATCGTATTTCAGCTGCGCACGCGGTCCAGGCCCTGGCCTTGCTGGCCGCCCTGGCCGGGGTTGCGACCTGGTCATCAGTGCTGCTCACCGCCGCCGAGTCCCACACCCCGCCCATGGCGCCCCAGGTGCTGGCGGCGCGCAACGACAACCCGGCGCTGCAGTGGTTTTCCAATCGCCCGGCGCCGGTGCAGATCAAGGTCTCCGGGGTACTCAGCGGGGCCCACGGCGCGGTGGCGATCCTCAGCCTCAACGACGGCCCGCCGCGCAGTTTCATGCAGGGCGAACGCCTGAGCCAGGGCGTGCGCCTGGCGGCGATCGAAGGCGATGCGGTGCTGATCGAGCGGGGCGGCGAAACCACGCGCCTGAGCCTGCCCAGGCAAGCGGCGCCGCCGGCCTTGCCGATCCTCACCCGGCCCTAGAGCGGCCTAGGGCAACTTCTTCAGCAGGGCGCGGCCCACCAGGGTTTCCAGGCGCGCCAGGGGCGGTCCTTCGTGGCGCCGATCCAGCACCTGCACGCTGACCTTGAACAGCCGCGCCTGCGGCCCTTGGCTGATGACCTGTTCGCAACGCAATTGCAGGCGGCCCTGGTCGCACTCGAACACCTGGCTGCCCAGGCTCGGGCGGCCCTCCAGGCGCACCTCGGCCAGGCGGCTCTGGGCGGCCAGCATGGCGATGGATTTGTCCCGCAACAGGCCGTTGCTCTGGGTCATGACCCCGGCCACGCGCACCGCCGCCGACATGGCCACGGCGATGATCGCCAGCGCCACCAGCACTTCGATCAGGGTAAAACCTTGCTCATTACGCAGGCGTGGCATGGCGTGCTCGGGCCGGGAAACAGGCCCGCAGACTAGCCTTCGGGCTTGACCGATTGGCGACCGAAACACCCGAGGATTTTCAATACCACTGACATATCTTCTTGCAACACTGCGCGACGAATCGCAATCAAGCCAAGGAATGTCGAGATGGATATCGCGCACTTCACGTCCCCGCCCCGAGGCCCTCGCGGCCAGCGTGGCTTCACCCTGATCGAGATCATGGTGGTGGTGGTCATTCTCGGGATCCTGGCGGCCATGGTGGTGCCCAAGGTCCTTGATCGACCGGACCAGGCGCGGGCCACGGCGGCCAAGCAGGACATTGGCGGGCTGATGCAGGCGCTGAAACTCTACCGCCTCGACCACGGCAGCTACCCGAACATGACCCAGGGCCTGAAGGTGCTGGCAGAGCGCCCGGCCGAGGCCAAGAACAGCAACTGGCGTTCTTACCTGGAGCGCCTGCCCAACGACCCCTGGGGCCGGCCTTATCACTACCTCAACCCGGGCGCCAACGGCGAGGTCGATGTGTTTTCCCTGGGCGCCGACGGGCAACCCGATGGTGACGGCGTGAATGCCGATATCGGCTCCTGGCAGCTGTAAGGGCGACCATGAAAGCCCATTCGCCGAAGCCGGCGAAGCAGCGCGGCATGGCGATTATCAGTGCCTTGCTGATTGCTGCCGTGGTCGCGGTCATTGCCGGTGGCATGCTCACCCGGCAGACCCTGTTCACCCGCACCTTGGAGGCCGAGCAACTGCGGATCCAGGGCCACTGGCAGTTGCAGGGCAGCCTGGAGCTGAGCCGCCAACTGCTGTGGGAGGCGCGCCAGCATGAGGTCCTGACCCGCCTCGACCAGGCGTGGGCCCAACCCCTGGGTGGGATCCAGGCGAGCAACCTTGGCGGCGTGTTCGAGGGGCGGCTGGAGGATGAGCAGGGCAAGTTCAACCTGCGCAACCTGGTGCTCAATCAGCAGCCGGACGCCGCCCAGTTGCAGAACTTCCAGCGCCTGTGCGCGCTGCTCGGCATCGACGCCAGCCTTGGCCGGCGCATCAGCCAGCGGGTGATCGCCTCCTATGACCTGCTGCCTGAGCGGCTGGCGCCCGTGCCGCTGAAGAACGGCTTCGACAGCGGCCGTGAAACCTCACCGGGCAGTGCCGCACGCGTGCTGCCGGCCAGGCAGCCGATGCTGCGCAGCCTGGATGACCTGCGAGGCCTGGAAGGGCTGGACGAACCCCGGCTGAAGCGACTGGCGGCCTATATCAGCCTGTTGCCGAGCAACACCTGGGTCAACGGCAACACCGCCAGTGCCGAGGTGCTCAGCGCGGTGGTGCCGGGCCTCGGGTTGCCCCAGGCGCGGGCCCTGGTGGCCGAGCGTGACGGCGGTCGCTGGTTTATCAACCGCGGGGACTTTTTCAACCGCCTGCGTGTGCAGGGGCTGGCCCTGGACCAGGTCCAGGTGGGGATCACCAGCGAGTGGTTTCAGCTGCAGGGCCAGGTTCGCCGCGAGCAGCGCCGGCTGCATCTTCAGGCGCTGTTGAATCGGCCCGAAGACCGCCTGCCACGGGTGATCTGGTCGCGGGTGGGGGCATGAGCCGGTTGCGGGTCGCCTTGCCGGCCCTGGAACACCTGAGCGCCGACAGCCTGGTGCAGTTTGCCTGGCTGGACCGCGCCGGGCAGGTCAGCCGTGAGGGCCAGGGCAGCCTGGCGCAGCTGGGGTTGGCGCACAAGGCGCTGGCGCTGGAGTGCTTCCTGCACCCCCAGGACAGCCTGCTGACCAGCCTGGAATTGCCGCTGTTGCCGGCGGCCAAGGTCGCGGCGGCGGTGAATTGCGCGGCCCAGGCGCTGATCCTCGGGCCGCTGCAGGAGATGCATGTGGCCCACGGCCCCCGCGAGAGCAATGGCCTGGTGCAGATTGCCTGGCTGCCCAAGGCGCGCCTGGCCCACCTGGGGCGGGTCCTGGCTCAGGTGCAGTTGAAG
>NZ_ATLP01000042.1:0-11195 GCF_000416215.1 Pseudomonas sp. CF161 | reverse complement strand
CCCCGCCAGGGCGGCAGGCCCGGCGCGCGCCCAGGCGCGGATCGACGCCTGGGTCAGCCGCCTGCTCAGCCTCTGAGTCCTCTGCAATGCACCCGCCCTCCCCCCAGCGCCCCTTGTCGCACCCGGTCCCGGACTGGCGCCAGGCGCTGCTGGGGTTGCTTGGCCTGCTGCTGGGCCTGGGGGTTTTCATTGCCCTGGAGCACAGCATTACCCCGCGCTACAACTGGGTCACGCCGCTGGATGAGCTGATCCCGTTCATCCCTCATTCGTGGTGGCTGTATGTGCTGTTTTTCCCGTTTGTGGTGCTGGCGGCGGCCTACACCAGCGCCGACGGCTTCAGGCGCTTGCGCAGCGCCACCGGGCTCGCGTTCGCAGTCGCCCTGCTGTGCTTCTGGCTGTTCCCCGAGGTCGTGCCCCGGCCCGATATCGGCACACTGGACAATGCTTTTCTGCAACAGCGCCTGAGCCGGATGTGGCAGCTGGACCTGGCGTCCAATGGCTGCCCCAGCCTGCACGTGGCAGTCACCGGCCTCGCCTGCCGGGCGCTCTGGGATCACCCCCGGCGCTGGCTCACCGCAGGCGTCGGGCTGCTGATCGGCCTGTCGACCCTGACCCTCAAGCAACACACGCTGGTCGATGTCGCCGGCGGTATGCTGCTGGCCCTGGCCTGCGCCCTGGCCACCCAACGACAAGGAAGCAACGCCCGTGTCCCCGTCTAACTCCCGTGCCGGCAACAACCAGGCGCTGAATGCCTTTGCCCCAGCCGCCGAGCTGTTTGCGCTCAAGCCCTGGATCAGCCTGCTGGCGCTGCTGGCCGACTGGGGCCTGATCGCTGCGGCGTTCGCCGGCGCCATCTTCTGGCCGCACCCCGTGACCTACCTGCTGGCGGCACTGCTTATCGCCCGCAGCCAGTTGGCGCTGGCGGTGATCATGCACGAGAGCGCCCATGGCGTGCTGTTGCCGCGGCAGCAACTGAACGACCTGCTCGGCCAATGGTGCGCCGCCGGCCCGCTGTTTATTTCGATGCAGACCTACCGCGCCGGGCACCTCAAGCACCACCTGCATCCCATGCAGCATGACGACCCGGTGGTCGCGGTGTTTGGCCTGGGGGACTACCCGCTGCCACGGGGCAGGCTGGCGACGCGGCTGCTGGCGGATTTATGCGGGGTGGGTTACGTCATCAGCGCCTTCAGGTTCGCCCGGGGCGACTACCGCGCGATCATGCCCAAGGTCGACAAGTCGCCACGGCAAGTGCTCTCGGAAGTCGGTTCCATGCTGGTCAGCAATGGGCTGTTGTTCGGCCTGCTGGCCTGGGCCGGACACCCCTGGCTCTACCTGGGGTTGTGGCTGCTGCCGGCGATCACCCTGCTGCCGCTGATGGGCCGAGTGCGGGCGATCATGGAACATGCCGGCCTGCCCGCCTGCGACGATCAGAGCCAGAACGCGCGCAGCATCGTGCGACCGAACTGGCAGACCTTTGTCTTCGGCCCCCACGCCATCCACTACCACATCGAGCACCACCTCTACGTGCGGCTGCCCTTCTACCACCTGCAGCGGGTGCATCGGCAACTGGTAGCGCAACAGTTGGTGCCGAGCCGCAATCTCTATAACGGCTACATCGGGGTCCTGCGGGACGTCAGCTACCCGGCAGCAAAATCGCCGGCCTGACGCCCCGGGCCAATCAGCCCGCCGAGCGCGCGAGGCGGTGCATGACCAGACCGTAAAACAGCAGGGCCAGGGCCGCCAGCGATCCGCCGCCGAGCCCTATGTAGGCGAAGCCGAGCTGACCGCCAACCCAACTGCCCAGCAGCGCACCGCCGCCAATGCCGATGTTGTAGATGCCGGAAAACATCGCCATCGCCACATCGGTGGCGTCCGGCGCCAGCACCAGCACCTTGGATTGCAGGGCCAGGCCAAAGCCCATGATCGCCATGCCCCAGACCACACTGAGAATCCCCAGGTACTCGACCCCGGCGCTGGCCGGCCACAACAGCAGCAGGCACAGGGTGAGCAAGGTCACGGCGGTCATCAGGAAGCGCTGCGGGCCGTAGCGGTGAAACCAGCTGAAGCACAGCGACCCCAGGATCCCGGCACCGCCAAACAGCAGCAGGATCAGGGTCACCATCTCACCGCTGAGGCCGGCCACTTCCTGCACGAAAGGTTCGATGTAGCTGTAGGCGGTGAACTGCGCGGTCACCACCAGCGCCGTCAGCACATACACGGCCACCAGCGCCGGGCGCTTGAACAGCAGCGGCAGGCTGCGCAGGGAGCCCGAGTTCTGGCTCGGCAACAGCGGCAAGGCCCGGGTCAGCCAGAACACCAGCAGCGCGGCGAACCCGGCGATCACCAGAAAGGTGGTGCGCCAGCCCATGGCCTCGCCCAGCAGCCGGCCCAGGGGAATGCCCAGCACCATGGCCAGGGACGTGCCGGTGGCCAGCAACCCCAAGGCCTGCACCTGCTTGCCCTCCGGCGCCAGGCGTACGGCCAGGGACGCGGTAATCGACCAGAACAGGGCATGGGACAGCGCCACGCCGATCCGGCTGAGCAGCAACATGCCGAAGCTGGTGGCGAGGCTGGACACAATATGGCTGGCGATAAACATCCCGAACAGCACCAGCAACAGCTTGCGGCGCTCGACGTTGCGCGTCAGCAGCATCACCGGCAGCGACGTCAGGGACACCACCCAGGCGTAAATCGTCAGCATCAGCCCGACCCGCGCGGTGGACAGATCGAAGCTGCTGCCGATCGAACTCAACAGCCCCACCGGCACGAACTCGGTGGTATTGAACACAAAGGCCGCCAGCGCCAGAGCGATGACCGGCTGCCAAGTAGCCTGAGGTGTAGCCGCAGAATTGCTCATGTAAAGGTCGTAATACTCTATCGATGATCAAACAGGCCCAGACTGGGCCCAAAGCTGCGGGCAAAGCGGCGCATCCTGGCGAACGGCACCCGCAGGGCATGCATTCTATAGGCTTGTGCGGCGCCTGTTTGCACTCATCGAACGGATTTTCAAGCCAGCCGCCTGCGGCCCGGTACTGGCATTGACCTGCGGTGGATCCGGACGGGGGTCCGCCCGAGGCTTAAAAATACTTGAGCCAGGCAATGTCCCGACGCCGCGCCTTGAGCGCCGAAAACCAGCGCACCGGCGGGTACAAGGCCAGGGCCAGCACCCCCGCCACCAGCCAAACCGCCCACACCGAATCGAAGCCGAAGTAGCGGCCCTGATTCAGGCCCAAGCAAGCCACGGCCAGCAGGTACAGGACCTTCAACACATACAGGTGCAGCAGGTAGAAAAACATCGGCGCCGAGCCGAACACCGTCAACGGCAGGAGCCAGCGACTGCCCTGGCGGCGCTCGAACCACAGCAGCAGCAACAGGCCGAGGCTCAGGGTCAGGCTGATAAACAGCAGCGACGGCGGGTACTTGGTGATGTTGAAAAAACTCATCAGGGTTTGCACCCAGGTCTCCCCCACTGCCCACGGCTTTTCGCCATAGCCATTGAGCAGACGCAACAGCCCAAACCCCACCAGCCCGCCCAGCCCCGCCACCAGCAGGCTGCGCTGGCGCAGCGCAGCATCTGCCGCCCTGCCGAACCAGGGGCCGAGGGCGTAACCCAAGCCGATCACGCCGATCCATGGCAGCACCGGGTACGAGGTGCGCAGGCGCAGGGTTTCGGAAAACTCGATCCAGCCGCGGTCATGCAACACCGCCCACGGCACGTGCAACGCCGACTCCGGCGCAAAGTGCAGGCCGTCCAGCAGGTTGTGCCCGGCGATGATCGCCAGGCTCAGCAGCACCAGCAGCGGCCGTGGCAGCCAGACCATGGCCGACAACGCAAGCATGCTCAGGCCGATGGCCCAGATCACCTGCAGGTAGATCACCGTCGGCGGCAACTCGAAGGTCCAGGCGACGTTCACCAGGGTCATTTCCAGCAGCACCAGGAACAGCCCGCGCTTGAACAGGAAGGCGCAAACGTCCGCCTTGCCGGCGTACTTCTCGCCAAACAGATAGGCCGACAAGCCGGTCAGCAGCACAAACACCGGGGCGCACAAATGGGCCAGGGTCCGGCTGAAGAACAAGGCCGGCTCGGTGCTGGCCACATCCATGGGGTCCGTGACCTGGCGATGCAGGAAAAACGTTTCACGCACGTGGTCCAGCAACATGAACACAATCACCAGCCCCCGTAGCGCATCGATGGAAAGCAGGCGACCGGCAACGGAGGGACGAACAACAGTTTCAGGCATGGAGTTTTCGCAACACAGGGGGTGAGGGTTCTGCCTGGGACACAGCGCAGAACCGGATGTGCAGTTATCTTATAACATTGTGCTTATTCGCGAAAATAACCTCGTGGAAAATCCCTGAAATGAGGGCGCCTGCTCCCGTTGCGATGGGTTGGCGCGGCCGTGCACAGCGCCCGACTGCCTGCCCGGGCCAACCCCGCCAACCCAGGGTTGACCCCCTATCCGCAGCCGAATACCGGTTTACTCCGCCGAGCAGTCGCGCGGCGTAACGCCCTTCTCCTTGGCATAGGCCGCAGACTTGGCTTCGATCAGTGGACGCAGGGTGGCGCGGTCCGCTTGCAGCCAGTCACTGACCAGCACCCACTTCTGCCCGTCCCACTGTTGCACCCGGGCGGAGCCGCCGCCTTCGTGGTCGGCGCAGGACAGTTTCAACGGTGCCAGCAGCCCTTCGAAGCCCATCGCCTTGAGGCGTGCGGCATCGATGTCCAGGTGCTCGAACGCCCAGCGGGTTTCCTCGCCGTTCAGTGGACGCTGGCCGAACTTGGCCTGGCCGGTGCGCAGCGCTTCCACCGCAATCGCGGCGTTGATCAGGCCGATGTTGTAGTAGACCTTGCCGAAGTAGCTCGGGTCCTTGAGGTTGCTCTTGCCGGCATCGAGGAGGTGTTGCTTGAGCCGCTGATGGATCTCGAAACCATCGCCCCCCGGGAACGGCGCCAGCGCCTGGTAGCCCTTGGCGGCGGTGCCGGCGGGAATCACATCGGCCTCGGACCCGGCCCAGACGTCACCGATGATGTGGTCCACCGGGATGCCAAAACGCACTGCGGTCTTGATTCCCACCGGAGTCGACACGCCCCAGGTGCGCAAAAACACCCAGTCCGGGTTGATCTGCCGCACCTGGCGCCATTGGGTCGATTGCTCGCTGCCCGGATCCGCCACCGGAATCTGGATGTTCTCGAAACCGTACTTCTGCGCCAGCAGTTGCATCGGCGCCTGGGTTTCGCGGCCGTAGGCCGAGTCGTGGTAAACGGTGACGATCTTCTTGCCCTTGAGCTTGTCGAACCCGCCCTCGCGCTGGGCGATGTAATTGATGCCCACCGACGCCTGGCCGTAATAGTTCAGCAGCAGCGGGAAGGCATAGGGGAACACACTGCCGTCGGTGGACTCGGTGCGCCCGCCGGCCCCGTCGATCAGCGGGATATGGTCGACGGCCGCGCGGTCCATCAAGGCATAGGAGGCCGGTGTGCTGTGGGTGAAGAAAAACGCCGTCGGCGCACCGTCCAGGCCTTTCTTGTAGCGCTCATAACATTCGATCACCCGGTCGGTGTTCCACTCGGTCTCGCATTCCTGCCAGACCAGCTTGACCCCGTTGACCCCACCCTCGACCTCGTTGATGTAGCGGAAATAATCGATCTCCCCGGCCCACCACGGAATCCCGCTGGAGGCATAGGCGCCGACCCGGTAAGTGGCCAGGGGAATGAACTGCTGGTTATCGGCGGCCTGGGCGCCCGCCGGCGACAAGCCGGTAAAGAGACCGAGGGCCAGCAGGCTGGCGGCCAGGGTGCGATGCAAGGTTTTGCGCATGGGGGTGGCTTCTTATCAAGGGTGAGGGGTCGCCCTCCCGTGGCCGGGTCGAGTCATCGGTTGCGCCTGACCTGAACCACAATCCATGCCAACAATAAAAACACGCAAAATCAGAGGCTTGACGCCGACGCATCGAGACCGGCGCTGTACGCGGGATGACAGTCTATTGATCGACTGTTGCTTGACGGACAGTGCCCGGAGACCGGGCCACTCACTCCATCGGGTATGCCGTCGACACGCCTTGAGGCAAATCGCCAGCACCGGCACTTCTGGCGCTTGCGTTCGGGACGGCGGCCCCGCTAACATTGCGAATAGTTCTTATCCGCAGATGCGCCTCCATGTCGACCGCCGAACTGCCCGTGCAACACGCCGTCAATGTGCTCTACACCGAGCACCACGGTTGGCTATTGGGCTGGCTGCGAAAAAAGCTCGGCTGCCCGCAGAATGCCGCCGACCTGTCCCATGACACCTTTGTCCGTATCCTTTCTTCGCGCGAAGCCCTGGGTGGCATGCGCGAGCCGCGGGCGTTCCTCACCACCACCGCGCGGCACCTGATTATCGACCGTGCCCGCCGGCGCAAAATCGAAGACGCCTACCTGCGGGAACTGGCGCTGACCATTGACCTGCTCGAAGGCTGCCAACAGTCGCCGGAGCAGATCCTGGTCACCCTCGAAGCCCTGGAGCAGATTGCTTTCGTCCTCGATGGCCTTGGCCTGAAGGCGCGCCAAGTGTTCCTGATGCACTTTCTCGAAGGCCTGCGCCAGGCCGAGATTGCCAGCCGCCTGCAGATTTCCGAGCGCATGGTGCGCAAGCATCTGATGAATGCCCTGGTGCATTGCCACCATGCATTGGATGTGTAACCGCTGATGGGCGAGCCGAAACCGACGATTGAAGAGCAAGCGGCCAACTGGGTGATCCGCCTCGGTGAAGGCGAACTCGACGCCCACGAGCAACAGGCGTTCGAGCACTGGAAAGCCCAGGACCCGCGCCATGCCGCCAGCTTGGCGCGCCTGCAAGGTTTTGTCGGCCACCTGCAAGCCCTGAGCGCGCAGCAGGCACCGGTCCAGGCGGCGCTCGATGCAGCCCTGGTCAATCGCCGGCGCCACCTGGGCGCCACGGCCGTACTCGGGGTGCTGCTCGCCCTGCCCCTGGCCCTGATGCTGCGCAGCTACCCACCGAGCTACCTGCTGGCCGACCAACGCACGGCGCCGGGCGAATGGCACAGCCTGCGCCTGGAGGATGGCTCGCAGTTGATCCTGGGCGGCAACAGCGCAGTGGACATCACCTTCAACGGCCAGCAGCGCGAAGTCGAATTGTTGCGCGGGGAAATCCTCGTGCAGGTCGCCCACGACCCCGCCCGACCATTCACCGTGGTCACCGACGACGGACGCATGCAGGCGCTGGGCACGCGCTTCACGGTGAAACGCGAAGCGCCGGGCACCCTGCTGACCATGCTGGAATCCAAAGTGGCCGCCAAGGGCGCCCACAGCAGCGTCGAGACCCAGGTTCAGGGCGGGCAACAGGCACGCATCACCCCGGAGCAGGTCAGGCTGCTGGGGACCGTCGACAGCGCGTTGTTCAACGACGCCTGGCAGGCCCATCAATGGGTGGTCCAGGACCGGCCATTGCCGCAGGTGCTCGATGAACTGGCCCGGCAGTATGGCGGCCATGTGCAGTTCGACCGCGAGCAACTGGCCGACCTGCGGGTCTCGGCGGTGTTGCCGCTGGACGACCCGCGCCGCGCCCTGCAATTGATTGCCGATGCATTCCCGGTCCGGGTCCATTCCTACGGCCCCTGGTGGATCAGGGTTGAGCGCCTGGAGGCGCACCCGCACTAATTTCTGCAGGCAGGGTTCCGCTTTTTTTACCTGCCGCGTCAAGGAAGAAAGAACCCCATGACAGGAACTTCTTCCATGCCGTCAGATTGCATCCCAATGCCCCACACCCAGCGCCCCCGCTTGCCCTTCGCTCCCCTGGTCCTGGCCGTCAATCTGGCGACTTGCACCCTGCTGGGGCTTGGGCTGTGCATGCCCCTCGCGGCCCAGGCTCAGGCTCAACAGCGCTATGACATTCCCGCCGGCCCTCTGGGCCAGGCGCTGAACCTGTTCGCCCAGCAATCGCGAGTGGCCCTGATGTTCGACGCCAAAACCGTCGCCGGCCTCAACAGCCCGGGCCTGCAGGGCGAGTTCGAAATCAACCAGGGCTTTGCGCGGATTCTCCAGGGCAGCGGCTACCAGGCCCGGCACAGCGACAACGGCTTCGTGCTGATCCCCGCCAGCAGCACCGGCAGCCTGGAACTGGCACCCACCGCCATTACCGGGCTGAACAGCGAAGAAAGCACCACCGGCCACCTCAAGGGCTATGTCGCCAAACGCAACATGAGCGCCACCAAGACCGACACGCCGATCATTGAAACCCCGCAATCGCTGTCGGTGGTGACCAGCGACGAGATCCGCGACCGGCAATCGGAAACCCTGTCCCAGAGCCTGGACATGACGCCGGGCTTTACCAGCCAGCCAACCAGCTTCAACCGCACCTCGGACCGTTTCCGGATCCGTGGCTTCGATGTCGAGTCGGCCACTGGCGGCTCCTTGCGCGATGGCCTGCGCCTGCAGAACAACTCCTATGACGGGGTGCAGGAGCCCTACGGCCTGGAACGCGCCGAAGTGATCCGCGGCGCGGCCTCGGTGCTCTACGGCCAGCTGTCCCCCGGCGGCCTGATCAACACCGTCAGCAAGCGCCCGAGCCAGACGCCCTACCATGAAGTCAACGTGCAGGCCGGGCAGAACAACCGCAAGCAACTGTCCGCCGACTTCACCGGCCCCCTGGGCGACAGCGAGACCCTGAGCTATCGCCTGACCCTGCTCGATCGCAAGAGCGACACCAGCAGCGACCACATCGGCAACGACAAGATCTACATCGCCCCGGCCCTGACCTGGCGTCCGGACGATGACACCTCGCTGACCCTGCTGTCGTTCTACCAGAAGACCGAAACCCGCTTCTCCGCGCCGCTGCCTTATCAGTTGGTCAAGGGTGTGGGTGATAACCGCTACCAGATCGGCCGCCACGACTTTATCGGCGAGCCGGACTACGACGAAATGAACGGCGAGATGTCCGCCCTGGGGTATGAATTCGAACACCGCTTCGACGAGCACACCCGCATCAGCCACAAGTTGCGCTACTACCAGTCGGACGTGACCTGGCGTTACCTGCAAGTGAACACCACCAAGACCATCCTCGACAATTCGCTACGCACCGGCATATTGAGCCGCCAATACAGCGACCGTGAAGAGCGCTCCCGGGGCCTGGCCAGCGACACCAGCGTCGAAAGCAAATGGCAGCTCGGCCAATGGGACCACACCTTCCTGGTGGGTTTCGACGGTTACGACACCAGCTATGACTCGCACAATTTCCGAGGCAATGCGCCGGCCCTGGACCTGAGTACCTACCAGTATGGGCAGCCGGTGGTGGTCAATAAATCCCTGGCCCAGGACCGCGGTTCCCAAGTCGACACCCTGCAAAAAGGTATCTATTTCCAGGACCAGATCAAATTCGACGAACACTGGATTGCACTGCTGGGCGGGCGCCATGACTGGGCCGACCAGAGCACCGAGCTGTTTCGTACCTCGGCCAAGACCCATCAGAGCGATGAGTCCACCACGTGGCGCGCCGGCCTCGTGTACAAAGCCGACAACGGCCTGGCGCCTTATCTGAGCTACAGCGAGTCGTTCTTCCCGGTGGCGGGCGTGAACAAACAGAACCAGGCCTTTGTGCCCACCGAAGGCAAGCAGTATGAAATCGGTATCCGCTACCAGCCCGAAGGCAGCGCCACCCTGCTGAGCGCGGCAGTGTACGAACTGGTGCAGAAAAACGTCCTGACCCCGGACCCCACCGACAACACCTACTTTGTGCAGACCGGCGAAATGCGCTCCCGGGGCCTGGAGCTCGAGGCCAAGACCGAGGCCACCGCCAACCTGAGCCTGATCGGTTCCTACGCTTATATCGACGCGCGCATCACCAAGAGCAACGTCGTCGGCCAAGTCGGCCAGCGCAGCGAAGACACGCCCTACCACCAGGCCGCACTCTGGGCCGACTACCGCCTGGCCGAACTGGGGCTGCCCAAGGCCAGGATCGGCGGCGGCGCCCGTTACAAAGGCACCACCCAGGCTTCGGCAGTGCCGTCGCAAATGCCGGCCTACACCCTGTTCGACGCCCGGGCCAGCTACGAAATCGACCCCAACTGGGAAGTCGCGGTCAACGCCAACAACGTCACCAACAAACGCTACACCTACTGCGAAGCCGCCATCTGCCGCTATGGCGACGAGCGGCAACTGGTCAGCTCCATCACCTATCGCTGGTAAGCAGCGCCTGCAGAAACGGCGGCCGCGCTCTGCGAGACAGATCGCGGCGGCCGCTGCGCGGCCGAGCGGGAGCAAGCTCCCTCGCCACAGCAAGCCCCCTGCCCGCAACACGATCCGAGCATGTCCGGCCTAGCGATCCGTAAAACACCTCGAATACAGCCACCACAGTGTGGCGAGGGAGCTTGCTCCCGCTGGGGTGCGCAGCGCCCCTAAACTCAGCATTCGCCGTGTAACAGATAAATCGCGATAACAGCCACCTGCACCCTCGCCCCAGGCAAGGTTTCAAACCGCGCCACCCCCTACCCCCATTCATCAATCACGCTCCCCGCCCACCGGGCAGTTTCTGCATGAATCAGCACAAGTCTCCAGTGCTTAAATGAAATTTCTTATTCCGCTGTGCGAAAGTAGATTCCGTATTGACCACACAATTTATTGATGACAGGATCAATTTCGAAAAAAACAAACGCCCAGCGAAACAGATTCGGTCGCTGGGCAGGCGTCTCGAATACCACGCTGTCGACGCAAACGACCTCAGGCCTCCCCCCCTCTTTGGAGATTTTTGCGATGAGCCCCGATACCCCCCGCCCAGCCGTGGAGTCTGTCCTGCACGGAAACATCCTGGTGGTGACCCTCGACAACCCTCCCGTCAACGCGCTGGGGGTCGAGGTCCGACGTGGACTGCTGGCCGCGATCGAGCAGGCCGACAACGACCCCGAGGTGAAAGGCGTTCTTCTGGTCGGGGCCGGTCGCCACTTCGCCGGGGGCGCCGATATCCGCGAATTCGGCAAGCCGCCCCAGCCGCCGTCACTGCCCGAAGTGGTCAACCGCATCGAGAGCTGCCACAAGCCCGTGGTGGCGGCGATCAAGGGCGTGGCCCTGGGGGGCGGGCTGGAAGTGGCGCTCGCCGCTCATTACCGGCTGGCCGTCAGCGGCTCGCGGCTCGGCTTGCCCGAGGTCTTGCTCGGCCTGCTCCCGGGGGCCGGCGGTACCCAGCGCTTGCCACGCCTGATCG
>NZ_ATLP01000041.1:0-90802 GCF_000416215.1 Pseudomonas sp. CF161 | reverse complement strand
CGCCGTGGCCGCCTTGGGCTGGGCCGGCGACGCCCCGGGCGCGGCTGCGCAGCGGGTGTACCCGGGGTTTCGCCTGTATGCCCGCAGCCTGGATGACGTCGAGCCCCTGCGCCTGTACTTCGCCGAGCGCGGGCTGCTGGTGTCGACCCAGGCGCAGACGATCGCCCAAGTGCAGTCACTGAGCCGCAACCTATCGATCGTTTTCTGGGTCATAGCCGGGCTGGCCCTGGCGGGGGCCTTTGCGGCGATCTTCGCCGGAGCCCTGGCGGCGGTCGCGCGCAAGCGCCGCGAGTTGTCGGTGCTGCGCCTGCTGGGATTCTCCACCGCCGCGTTGTTGCTGTTCGTGGTGGCCCAGGCGTTGTACAGCGCCGGGTTTGCCGCGCTGTTGAGCGGGCTGCTGTACGCCCTGGCCGAAACCGGCCTGAACCGTTTGTTCATGCAGGTGCCGGGCGAATACGCCAGCCACCTGTTACCGGCGCACTACGCGCTGGCCCTGTTCGCGACGCTGGGCGTCAGCACCGTGGCGGCAGCCCTGGGTGGCTGGCGTGTATCGCGCATTGAAGCGTGTGAAGGAATTCGAGATGTATAAGTTGCTGAGTGCCGCGCTGGCCCTGACCCTGACCGGCGCCGTGTGGGCCGATGAGTTCAACAAGCTGGACAACCCCAAGCCGTTGCCGGACGACGTCAGCCTGCCGCTGCCGTGCGACGGCGAGATGGTGTTCCGTTACGTGTACGTGCTGGCCCAGGGCACCCTCGACGACCGCGAGATCAGCCTCGGCTACCCCTTCAGCGAAGGCGAGGCGGGGTATCAGCAGTCGTTTATTTCCGGCTACCGCCGCGACTTCATCAACGGCCAGTTCACCGTCAAGGACCTGCCTTCGAGCTGGAGCAAGAGCATCGCCTCGGGGCTGCCCAAATCCGGGGCCGGGATCCCGCTCAAGCCGATGCTGTATTTCATCGGCAAATACGAAGTCACGGCGCGCCAGTACGCGCAAGTCATGGCCCAGGCTCAATCCCTGGCCAGCGGCGAACCGGCCCCGGCCTGCGAAGCGCCCGAAGGCATGCAGGGGCGCTTGCCCAAGGTCAAGCTCTCGCGCTTCGAGGCCGAGCGCTTTGCCGCGGTGTACAGCGCCTGGCTGATGAAGTACCACCGTGACCTGCTGCCGGTCAGCGGCCGGGGTACTGCCAGCGAAGACGGCGGCCTGGGTTTTGTGCGGTTGCCGACCGAGGTCGAGTGGGAATACGCCGCCCGTGGTGGCCAGGCCGTGAGCCGCCAGGATCTGGAGGGGCGCCTGTTCCCCCGGCGCCTGGATGGCAGCGACAGCGACGGCCCGCTGGCGGACTGGGCGGTGTTCAACCAGGTGGCCGGCGGCACCGGGCAAGCTGCGCGGCTGATGCCGATCGGCACCAAGCTGCCCAACCCCATCGGCATGTTCGACGTGATCGGCAACGCCGCCGAGATGGTCCAGGAGTCCTTCCAGCTGGTGCATTCCGGGCGTCGCCAGGGCACCTACGGCGGCTTTGTGGTCAAGGGCGGCAACTACCTTGAAGGCGAGGGCACGCTGTTCACCGGCATGCGCCGCGAGTACCCGCTGTTCGCCGCCGATGGCACCGAGCAGAGCAACGAGACCACCGGTTTCCGCGTGGCCCTGGGGGCCCTGGCAGCGCCGCGTTCGCGCTACAAGGAGCTGTTCGCCCAGTGGCAGAAAGAGGGTCGCCTGGCGTCCCTGACCGATGCCATCGATGACGCCCAGGACCCGACCAAGCGCCTGGACAGCATCATTGCCGCCAGCGTCGACCCGCGCCTGCAAGCCGAGTTGGGGCTGGTCAACGAAGAGCTCAAGCGCAATGTCTCGCTGATCGCCCAGCAGCGGGAAGAGGCCGCCGGCAACCTGATCCAGTCCTCGGCGCTGGTGGCCGAGACCATCAATAACTACAACATCCGCCTGACCAACCTGAAGAAGAGCCAGCAGCAGGCCGTCGATGCCAAGGACGAGCCCAGCGCCAAGCTGTTCGCCGAAGCCATCGACAACGGCCGCAGCGCACTCGACGGCGCGGTGGCGATCTACATCGACAACCTGGCCACCGGCACCCGCTACACCGACGCGGTGATCCAGGCGCAGTTTCAACGCATCAAGGAAGAACTGAATCGCAAGCCAGTGCTCGGCAAGAGCCTGGTGACGCGCGCAACCCTATTCGTTCGTCATGTCGGGAATTATCGCCAGCAACGGCGAGCCGATCCGGCGACGATTTTGAAAGAACTGCTCGCATCGACCGCTCAGAAACCTTGAGTGGACGCTGTCTGGCGAGCTTGGAGGGTCTCGGACGGCATGGCGCCGTACCGAGCTGGTCAAACTTAAACGAGAAAACAAACATGCTTTTTTCCCGCAAACCATTTGCTTCAACATCCAAGCGTCACCTGCTGTTGGTTGCCGCCGGATTCAGCACCGTGTTGACCGGCTGTGCCACTTCACCGGTGTCCAAGGTCGCCTCGACGACCAAGGTCGAGTACTACCCGAGCTGCTACGAGCCGGTCCAGCACCTGCGTGCCACTGACTCGGACATGACCAAGTCGGTCGTCACCGGCGCTGCCCTGGGCGCAGCCGGCGGTGCACTGCTGGGCGCCCTGACCGGCGATTCGGAAAAACGCGGTCGCAATGCCGCCATCGGTGCCGCTGGCGGCGCCCTGGCCGGCGGCGCAGCGGGTTACTACACCGAGCGCCAGAAGCAGATCAGCGATGACAACCAGCGCATCGGCTCCTACGCCACCGACGTCAACAAGAGCGCGGCCGACATCGACCGCAGCACCGCGTACGCCAAGGCTTCGCAGAGCTGCTACCAGCGCGAGTTCGACAACCTGATCTCGGGTCGCAAGGCCAAGACCATCAACGACACCGAAGGCCGCAAGCGCCTGGCGGAAATCGTCGCCGGCCTGAAAGAGTCCAACGACCTGATCACCGCGGTTAACGGCAAGGCCGGCGAAGACCTGAACAACTACACCCAGGCCTACGAGAAAGACCTGCAGCAAGTGGGCGTGCAGCGTACCGACGTGGCCACTGTGGTCGCCGCCGATACCACGACGCTGGTGACCAGCGGCAAGAGCAAGACCAAGCAGCCGCCGAAAGTGACCAAGAAGCCACCACTGCCGAAGGTGCCTCAGGAAGCGGTCGCGACCGAGAAGACCCTGCGGGACGCCAAGGTCAAGCAGGACGAAAGCGCCAAGGTCGCCAGCACCGGCCAGACCCAAGTCAACAGCATGTGCAAAAGCCCGGACCTGGGTGACTGGGCACCGGTGCCTTGCCCTAACGTCTGAGTCCGCGATTGTCTGACAAGATGAGGCGATAAGTGCTAAACGCCAGTCGATCTCCGGGTAATCACGGAGATCGCTGGCGCTCTTTTACTGAACGGTTAAACTGCCCGGGCCATCTAATAACTACCCGAGGCGCCGTGCATGAAATTTCGTTTTCTTCTGTGGATGCTTGGCCTGTTGATGGGCAAAGCCAGCCGTAACAACGCCGCCTTCCAGCAACAGCTGGGCGACAAGGAACTGGTGTTCCAGTTGCAGACCCTCGACGGCAACGTCTCCCGGCACTTCTTCGTCAAGAACCAGCGCATTACCAGCCGCTCCGGCACCTATCCCGATCCTGCCTTCGCCATCGCCTTCAAAGACGCCGCCTACGGCTTCGCGACGATGCAGGCCAAGAACAAGCAACTGGCCTTCATGACCGGGATCCAGGACAAATCGATCCAGATCAAGGGCAACCCCGCGCTGGTGATCTGGTTCCAGGGCCTGACCAAATACCTCAAACCGAAAAAGCCCAAGCCCAAAGCCTGATCCGTCGCCGCTGCCGCGAGGCTACACCGGCAAAAAAACGCCCATGCCAGTCAGTTAAGGGCAAGCACTGTCATTGTGGCGAGGGAGCTTGCTCCCGCCGGGCCGCGCAGCGGCCCCAAAAAGACACTGCTACGCCCCGGATCCCCGGCCAGCCCCACGGGAGCAAGCTCCCTCGCCTCAGGTGATGTTTCGTTCGCTCTAGCGCTTAACTGATCGGCACTAGCCCGTGCGGGGCGTTTTTTGTGGCGGCGGTTCAGGCCTGGCTGAATTGCGACGCCAGTTCCCGCAGCAGCACTTCGGCTTCCAGGACTTTGCTGACCACATCCTCGGCCTTGTCGCGGCTCAGGCCGACGCGTTCGAGCAGGGCGTCGGGGATGTCTTCATCGGGGCCGGAACCAATGCCGCGGCTACGCAGCAGGCGCACCGCCAGGCACACCAGGTTCGGGTATTCGGCGTAGGCGCCGTCGTAGCTCGGGTCGTGCTGGAAGCGCAGGGCCGTGGACAACTCGTCCGGCATGTCCCAGTAGCGCATCAGCCAGGCGCCGATCTGCTCGCGGCTGATGCCCAGCAGGTGCTGCTCGACATAGCTGTGGCACAGGTGCGGGTTGACCTCCAGGTGCCGGCAGATCAGCGAGAAGTGCGGCGGGAACACATGGGCCAGCAGCAGGTAACCGAAGTTGTGCAGCAGGCCGGCGAGGTAGGTCAGGCCGGCTTCCGGGCGCTGGGCGCGAGGCATGGCGCGGGTCAGGCCTTCGATCACGGCGGCGGTGTAGATCGACTGCTGCCAGTACGGCGTCGAATGCTGCGGCTGATCCTTGGGCAGGCTCAGGGTCTTGCCCAGGGCCAGGCCCAGCGCCAGGTTGATCACCAGGTCAAAGCCCAGCACGCGGACAATGGCGTCTTCCACCGAACGGATCTTGCCGGGCGAGGCGTAGTACGGCGAGGCGGCCCAGCTCACCACCTGGGCGGCCAGGGCCGGGTCGGTCTCGACCACGCCGGTGATGTCGTCGATGGTGGCGTTGGGGTCGACCCGCAGCTTGATGATTTTTTGTGCAGTTTCCGCCAGGGGCGGAATCTCGATGGTGGCTTCCAGGCGCTGCTGGATCCGGCGGGCGGTGAAGGCCTGCATCGCCTGGGTGATTTCCTCGCGGTCATCATCGGGGCGGTCGAGGTTCGGCCGGATGAGGCTCAGGGCTTCGCCGAAATTGCCGGCGCTGGCCTTGCTGAGCATGGTCTTGAAGTCTTCGCGGGTGATTTCCAGAAGCACCCCGGGCTCGCCGGAATTGATCAGCACACTGGGCTCGCGCAGCAGGCTTTCTTCGTACAGGCACGGTGAACTGGTGAGGGCCGGCAGGCCGGGCAACAGGCTCAGGCTGTGTTTGCCGAGCATGCGCTCCAGGCGTTCGGTGGACACCGCGGTCAGGCGCCGGCCCGTAAGCTCGGCCAGGCGATTGAGGTCCAGCAACTGGCTCTGCGGGAACAGCACCATGAGCGCGCCGACGGCGTCGTCCAGCAGAATCGCCTGCACCTTGCGCTCGGTCGGGAGACCGGGGCGGTCGAGCACTTCGTTATAGCTGATGGCCAGCTTGCCCAGCAGCAACCGGATTACAGACGGAGCGTGCGGGGCTTGGTCGGCGAGGGCAACTTCGGTCATGGTCTGTATCCGTTTTCCCAACAATTGGACCAGTATAACCAGCTTGGTTACACCAGCGTTCCATTAACTGAGAGGTGTTTCACACTTGGCCGTATTGCTGGCCGTGACGCAGCCAGCGGTCCAGCAGCGGGCTCACGTGGTGCGGCCAGCGCTCCAGCAGGGCCTGGGCTGCGTCGCGCACGGCCGGCAGCAGGTCGGCATCGCGCATCAGGTCGGCGACCTTGAATTGCAGCAAACCGGTCTGGCGCGTGCCGAGCATCTCGCCGGGCCCGCGCAGCTCCAGGTCCTTTTCGGCGATGACGAAGCCGTCGTTGGTTTCCCGCATGATGCCCAGGCGCTGGCGACCGATCTGTGACAGCGGCGGATGATAGAGCAGCACGCAGTGGCTGGCGGCGCTGCCGCGTCCGACCCGGCCGCGCAACTGGTGCAACTGCGCCAGACCCAGGCGTTCGGGGTTTTCAATGATCATCAGGCTGGCATTGGGCACATCGACCCCGACCTCGATCACCGTGGTCGCCACCAGCAACTGCAGCGCGCCGGCCTTGAACTGGGCCATGACTTCGGCTTTTTCCGCAGGCTTCATGCGCCCGTGGATCAAGCCCACGCGCAGTTCGCCGAGGGCCGCGGTCAGGTCTTCGTAGGTGGTTTCGGCGGCCTGGCAGGTCAGCTCTTCGGACTCTTCGATCAAGGTGCAGACCCAATACGCCTGGCGCCCTTCGGCGCAGGCGGCCCGCACCCGCTCGATGACTTCGACGCGGCGGCTGTCGGTCACCAGCACGGTATTGACCGGGGTGCGTCCGGGGGGCAGTTCGTCGAGGATCGAGGTGTCGAGGTCGGCGTAGGCGCTCATGGCCAGGGTCCGGGGAATCGGCGTGGCCGTCATGATCAACTGGTGCGGGCACATGCGCCCGCCAACGCCTTTCTGGCGCAGGGCCAGGCGCTGCTGCACGCCGAAGCGATGCTGTTCGTCGATAATCACCAGGGCCAGGTTCTTGAACTGCACTTCGTCCTGGAACAGCGCGTGGGTGCCGACCACCATCGGCGCGCCGGCGGCGATCTGTTCCAGGGCAGCGCTGCGGTTCTTGCCCTTTAGCTTGCCGGCCAGCCAGGCGACTTCCAGGCCCAGGGGCTCGAGCCAGCGTTTGAAAGTAATGAAGTGCTGCTCGGCGAGAATTTCGGTCGGCGCCATCAACGCCACCTGATAACCGGCTTCCAGGGCCTGCAGGGCGGCGAGGGCGGCAACCACGGTCTTGCCGGCGCCGACATCACCCTGGATCAGGCGCAGCATCGGCTCGGGCTGGCTGAGGTCGTAGGCGATTTCCCGGCCCACTCGCTGTTGCGCGCCGGTGGGCGCAAAGCCCAGGTTGCGCAGGTATTTGGCCGGCAGTTTTTTCGCCGGGGGCATGGCCGGCGCGCGCAGCGAGCGCATGCTTTCGCGCAGGCGTTGCTGGGACAGCTGGTGGGTCAGCAGTTCTTCGAACGCCAGGCGATGCTGGGCCCAGTGATGGCCGAGGGCGAGTTCGTCGACATCGGCGTCGGCCGGTGGGTGATGCAGGTAGCGAATCGCATCGTCCAGCGGCGCCAGCTGGTAATCGCGCGCCAGCTCCTGCGGCAGCCAGTCGGGCAGGCTGCTCGGGCCGAGCAGGGCCAGGCTTTGCTGGCACAGCTGGCGCAGGCGTTGCTGGGTCAGGCCTTCGGTGAGCGGGTAGATCGGGGTCAGGGTCTGGTCCACCGGAGGTGGCTCGTCGCCGCTGATGGCGCGGTATTCCGGGTGGTAAATCTCCAACCCGGAAGCGCCGGGCCGGGCTTCGCCGTAGCAGCGCACGCGGGTGCCGCGCTTCAGGCCGTCTTTCTGTGCATTGCTGAAGTGGTAGAAGCGCAGGCTCAGGCCGCCGGTGCCGTCCTGCAGGCGTACCAGCAGGCTGCGGCGCTTGCCCATGACCACGTCGGCGCCGCTGACGGTGCCTTCGATCACCGCGTCCTGGCCCGGGCGCAGGGCGCCGATGGGCACCACGCGGGTGCGGTCCTGGTAACGCAGGGGCAGGTGGAACAGCACGTCCTGGAGGTTTTCCAGGCCGACCTTGGCCAGCTTTTCGGCCATGGCTTCGCCGACGCCCTTGAGTGCCGTGACCGGCACGTTCGACAGCTCAGTCATCGCGACCGCTTAGCTCGCGGCAGGCGGCTTGGCCACCGAGCACAGGCGGATCGAGTCGGCGAGGATCTCGATCGCCTTGGGCCGTGGAAAGCTGGCGCGCCAGGCGATGGCCACGGTGCGAAACGGCACGGGCGGGGTCAGCGGACGCACTTCGATCACGCCCGGGGCGTAGTGATGGCTGTCCACCGCCGACAGCGGCAGGATCGAAATCCCCAGGCCGGAGGCGACCATGTGGCGAATGGTTTCCAGGGAGCTGGATTCCACCGTGGTGTGCTTGGCGCCGTCATTGCCCTTGGTCAGGGTAGGGCAGGCTTCGAGCACCTGGTCCCGGAAACAGTGGCCTTCGCCGAGCAGCAGCAGGCTCTTGTCGTTGAGCAGGCTGGCGTCGATGGTGTCCTTCTGGGTCCATGGGTGGCCAGTGGGCATCAGCACATAGAAGGGTTCGTCGTACAGCGGCAGGGTGAGGACGTCGGCCTCATTGAACGGCAGGGCGATGATGATCGCGTCCAACTCGCCGTTGCGCAGCTTGTCACGCAGGACGTGGGTGAAGTTTTCCTCGATGTACAACGGCATCTGCGGCGCGACCCGGTGCAGTTGCGGAATCAGGTGCGGGAACAGGTAGGGGCCGACGGTGTAGATGGCACCGACCTTCAGCGGGGCGGTCAGCTGGTTCTTGCCGGCCTGGGCCAGTTCGCGAATGCCCTGGGCCTGTTCGAGGACCTTTTGCGCCTGGGCCACGATGCCTTCGCCGACCGGAGTCAGGCGCACCGCGCTTTTGCTGCGCTCGAAAATCAGTACACCGAGCTCGTCTTCAAGTTTTTTCACGCCCACCGACAGGGTCGGCTGGCTGACGTGGCAACGCTCGGCCGCGTGGCCGAAGTGCTGCTCTTGGGCGAGGGTGACGATGTAACGTAATTCAGTGAGGGTCATAGCGGGCGTCCATGAGGTGCGGGCCAAGCATACCGGCTGCAATCGATAGACGCACGTTATCAGACAGAGGGCGCAGTGCGACACCGGCCAATGCATGTTCGTCGCCGGCGGATAGGCAAAAGGCACCTTTCGGTGCCTTTGCAGGGGGCGCTGGCTGAAAGGATCAGCGGCGACGTTTCTCCAGGGAGTAAACGAAGGGTGCCACGATCTCGATCGAGCCGTTGTTGAGCATGTCCGACGGCGGCTTGGGCAGCGGCTGGGCTTTGCGGATCATTTCCAGGGTGGCCCGGTCCAGATCGGCGTTGCCCGAGCGTCCCACCAGCTCGTAGGACAGCACATTGCCTTCGGCGTCGACCACGAACCGCAGGCGGTTCAGGCCTTCCTTGCCCCGGGACTGGGCGCCTGGCGGGTACTTCTTGTACTTGGCCAGGTGCGCCAGCAGGGTGCCTTGCCAGCTTTCCTTGGCGGCCAATTGCGCAGGCGAAGGACCCGGTGCCGGTTGCGCGGACTTGTCAGTCTTGGCGTTGGTCGGCGGTGCGTCGCTGGGTTTTTCCTCGCTGGGCTTTTCCTTGGTCGGCTCAGGCGGCTTTTCCACCGGCTTGGGGGGTTGCGGCTTGGGCTTGGGCTTGACCGGCTTGGGCACCGAGATCGTCGGTTTGGGCGCTTCGGCCAGTTTCGGCAGCGGCAGTTCTTCTACCGGAGCCGGTGGCTGCGGTGGCGTTATGACCTTGGGCGGTGCGGGAGGAGGCGGTGCCGGAACCGGCGCCAACTCAATCATCATCGCCTGGGGTGGCAGTTCGACCGGTTGTGGCGACGACCAATTGAGGGCGAGCAGAATCGCCACCGCATGGACGCCCAGCACCACTGCCAGGCTACCGCTATAACGCGTCAGCTTTTGGCGCGTCGTGATCATTTCTTGGCTGCCGTCTCAAGTCCGACCAGGCCGACCTTCAAGTATCCGGCGGACCGCAGGGTATCCATCACGCTCATCAGGTCGCCGTAGTCCACGCCTTTATCGGCCTGGAAGAAGATCGTGGTGTCCTTTTTGCCTTGAGTCTTGGCATCGAGGGCGCCGCCGAGGGTCTCGGCCTTCACTTCGTCTTCGCCCAGAAACAGGCGCTGGTCGGCCTTGACGCTGAGGAACACCGGCTTTTCAGGGCGCGGTTCAGGCTTGGCGGTGGAGGCCGGGAGGTCGACCTTGATGTCCACGGTGGCCAGGGGTGCCGCCACCATGAAGATGATCAGCAGCACCAGCATCACGTCGATAAACGGTGTGACGTTGATTTCATGGTTCTCGGCGAGATCGTCGTCAGCGCCTTCTTTCAAATGCAAGCCCATGGCTGATTACCCTACTTTGACCACGTGGGGTTGTGTGGAGCGCTCAGTGGTCGGCTGGTGATCGAGATCACGGCTGACCAGCAACAGGACTTCAGCAGAGGCGTCCGACACCTGCGCCTTGTAACCGGCGATGGAGCGGGCGAAGACGTTGTAGATCACTACGGCCGGGATCGCTGCAACCAGGCCCAGGGCCGTGGCCAGCAGGGCTTCGGCGATACCCGGTGCAACCACCGCGAGGTTGGTGGTCTGGGTTTTGGCGATACCGATGAAGCTGTTCATGATGCCCCACACGGTGCCGAACAGGCCGACGAAGGGTGCGGTGGAACCGATGGTTGCCAACACGCCGGTGCCGCTGCTCATGTTGCGGCCGCAGGCAGCTACCAGGCGCTCGAGGCGGAAGCTCACGCGTTCCTTGATGCCTTCTTTCTCCCGGCTGTTGGCCGACAGGCGCATTTCTTCGAGGGCGTCGTGGACCAGCAGGTTGGCCAGGGTGCCTTCCTTGGTCGCGGTGGCGCTGGCTTCCTTGAGGGTGGTGGCCTTTTTCAGGCTGAGGATTTCACTGCGCAGACGACGCTTGGCGCCCATCAGCTCGAAGCCTTTGGCGATCCAGATGGTCCAGGTGATGATCGAGGCGATGGCCAGGCCGATCATCACGATCTTCACAATGATGTCGGCGTTCTGGTACATGCCCCACGGCGATAGGTCATGGGCCATGCCCAGGGTGTTGTCGGCTTCGAGCACTTCAGGGACGTCTTCTGCTGCTTCGCCTTGGGCCTGGGTCTGGGCCGGGTCGGTGGCGACCGGAGTCACGACCGGTGCGGCGGGTTCAGCCGGTGCATGGGTGGCGTTCGCGGCTGGCGCGGTGGCCGGTGCCTGTGCGTCGGCGAAGGCTGCGCTCGGTGCCAGTACCAGGCTGAACAACAACGCTGCAACCGCGCTCATGGCGCGCAGCGGGCTTGGGCGTTTGGTTGGCGAAGCGGAGAGTTGATTGGGTGTCATGCTGGCCGGACCTGAGAGAGGAAAGAGGTAAATGTCCTTCTAGGCCTCGCGGGGCCGAGAACAATTTGGGCGCTCATTATTGCAAGTAATTCTTGTTAACAAAAGTAATAGAGTATCTTTTTTTCCTTGATTGCTAGCCGCTCGTCCCTCGCCGCGGCTAGTCTTGAGCTTTGCGAACGGAGTTTAGTGATGCCCGCCCTTTCTGTTTTGATCGCCGGTTGTGGTGATGTCGGCAGCCGCCTGGCCAGTCAATTGCTTGTCCAGGGTTGGCAGGTTCATGGCTTGCGCCGCAACGTTTCACGCTTGCCGGATGGGGTCATTGGCGTCGCCGGTGATCTGTTCAGCGCCCAATGCCCGCCGACCTGGCCGAGCGCGCCCCTGGATTACCTGGTGTACTGCGCCGCCGCCACCGAGCATGACGAAGCGGGCTACCGCGCCGCCTATGTCGAGGGCCTGCAACATGTGCTGAGCTGGCTCAAGCAGCACGGCCAGCAGCCCAGGCGCCTGCTGTTCGTGTCCAGCAGCAGTGTCTACGGGCAGAAAGACGGCGAATGGGTTGATGAAACCTCGGCCACCGAAGCCAGTGGTTATTCCGGGCGACTGATGCTGGAGGCGGAACAAGTGGCGCTGCACAGCGGCATCCCCGCCAGCCTGGTGCGCCTGACCGGCATTTACGGCCCCGGCCGCGAATGGCTGCTGACCCAGGTCCGCCAAGGCTATCGGGTGGCGGTCGACCCGCCTTTGTATGGCAATCGGATTCATGCCGATGACGCTGCCGGCTTGCTGGCGTTCCTGATGCAGGCCGATCAGCGCGGAGTGGCGCTGGACGACTGCTATATCGGCGTCGACGATGCGCCGGCGCCGTTGGCGGAGGTCGTAGGTTGGCTGCGCGAATACCTGGGGGTCACCGAATGGGCCGCCGACGCCAGTGTGCGGCGCGCCGGCAGCAAGCGCTGCAGCAACGCCCGGGCTCGGGCGCTGGGCTGGGTGCCGCGTTACGTGAGTTACCGCGAAGGCTACGCGGCAATACTGCAAGGGTGATGCTGTCGCCGCCGAGCCCGCGAGGTTGCGCGGGCGCGACTCCCGCAAAGGCTCAGCGCGCGGCTACAGCGGTTACTGCTTTTCCAGCAGCCACTGACGAGTGCCGGGTGCCAGGGAGGGCACTTCATCCGCCTGGGCGGTATTGACCGCCTGGAAGATTTCCAGCTGCTTGTCCTTGCGCACAAAGATCCAGGCGTTGCCCTGGCCGTTTTGCTGGAGCCAGAGGTTGTCGTTGCCGCCACTCATGGAGGCGCAGTCTCCGGCCAGGCACAGGGCGTAACGATCAGCCCCCGGCAGGCCCTGGACCGCACCGTCGCCCTGGAACTGCACGCTGGAACCTTCGCCCGGGCCGCTGAGGATTTTCCAGGAGCCGCCCATATAAGCTGTATAGAGGGCGCGCTCGAAGTTGGCGCCCAGGGGGGCACCTTCCGGCGCAGGGTCCTTGGGGCGGTCGAAGACCTGTTCGGGTTCGTTGTCGTTCGCCGCTTGCAGCAGTTGCTTGCCGTCGCGTTTCAGCTCGGTGGCGGAGCTGCCGTAGAAGTCGACTTTCCAGCTGCCGGCGGGGTCGGCGAAGGCCTTGCCTTCGGCAATTTCGAAACCGTTGGTGTAGCGGGCCTGGCCGGCGCGGGTGTTGACCTCCCACTCCAGGTTCGGGCCGTAGGCTTGCAGCGCTTCACGCAAAGGGCCGCCCTTGGAGGCCGCGTCGATCGCAACCTGGTTGATCCAGGTGCCGCCGACGTCAGTTTTGGCGGGGTCGCTGGCGCAACCGCCGAGCATGACGGCGAGCAGCGAGAAAGCTAGCGCTTTGCGCATGATGAAATCCTTTCAAAGCAAAGTCGGCGCAGCCTGGGACGCTGCGCCGCGGGTATTACTCGATGACCAGAATGGCATCCATCTCAACCTGCGCACCCTTTGGCAGGGCGGCAACGCCGATGGCGGCGCGGGCAGGGTAAGGCTGTTCGAAGTACTTGCCCATGATCTCGTTGACCTTGGCGAAGTGGCTCAGGTCGGTGAGGAAGATGTTCAGCTTGACGATGTCCTTGAACGAACCACCGGCGGCTTCGGCAACCGACTTGAGGTTCTCGAACACCTGGACGGTCTGGGCTTCGAAGCCTTCGACCAGTTCCATGGTTTTTGGGTCGAGGGGGATCTGGCCGGACATGTACACGGTGTTGCCCGCCTTGATCGCCTGGGAATAGGTGCCGATGGCAGCAGGGGCTTTGTCGCTGGTGATAACAGTCTTGGTCATTTATGAGTCCTTGTAAGTGACGATGGCTTATGTGAGGCGCTACGCGCGCATGCGGGTGATGCGGATCACCCCGGTCAGGGCGCGCAGTTTCTTGATCACGCGGGCCAGGTGCACGCGGTCGTGCACGCTGACCACCAGTTGGACCACGCTGATGCGACCATCGCGTTCATCCATGCTGATTTTCTCGATATTGCCGTCGGCGGCGTTGACGCTGCTGGCCAGCAGGGCGATCAGGCCACGCTGGTGTTCCAGCTCGACCCGCAGTTCGACGTTGAATTCGCCGGTCACATCCTTGGCCCACGAGAGCTGGATGCATTTTTCCGGGTTGTGGCGGATTTCGCTGATATTGCGGCAGTTGTCCAGGTGCACCACCATCCCTTTGCCGGCGGACAGGTGGCCGACGATCGGGTCGCCCGGGATCGGCGTGCAGCACTTGGCGTAGCTCAGCACCAGGCCTTCGGTGCCGCGAATCGCCAGCGGGCCTTCCGGGCTTGGCAACTGTTCGCCTTCGCCGAGCAGGCGGCGGGCCACCACATAGGCCATGCGATTGCCCAGGCCGATGTCTTCGAGCAGGTCTTCGATCAGTTCCAGGCGGTATTCGTGGAGCATCGCCTGGATGCGTTCGGCCGGGATTTTTTCCAGCGAGCTGTCGAAACCGTTGAGCACCTTGTTCAGCAGGCGTTCGCCGAGGCTGATGGACTCGGAGCGGCGCTGCAGCTTCAGGGCGTGGCGAATATGGGTGCGCGCCTTGCCGGTGACCACGAAGTTGAGCCAGGCCGGGTTCGGCCGGGCGCCCGGCGCACTGACGATCTCCACCGTGGAGCCGCTTTGCAGCGGTTCGGACAGCGGCGCGAGACGACGGTTGATGCGGCAGGCAATGCAGCTGTTGCCAACATCGGTGTGCACCGCGTAGGCAAAGTCGACGGCCGTGGAGCCTTTGGGCAGCTCCATGATCCGGCCTTTGGGCGTGAACACGTAGACCTCGTCCGGAAACAGGTCGATCTTCACGCTTTCGATGAATTCCAGGGAGTTGCCAGCGCGCTGCTGCATCTCCAGTACACCCTTGACCCATTGGCGGGCACGGGCGTGGGTGCCTTTTGGCTGCTCGTCGCCACTGGATTTGTACAGCCAGTGCGCGGCGATGCCGTTGTTGGCCATCTCTTCCATTTCCCGGGTGCGGATCTGGATCTCGATCGGCACGCCGTGCATACCGAACAGAGTGGTGTGCAGCGATTGGTAGCCGTTGGCCTTGGGAATCGCGATGTAGTCCTTGAAGCGTCCCGGCAGCGGTTTGTACAAATTATGTACAGCGCCGAGCACGCGGTAGCAGGTGTCTACCTTGTCGACGATGATGCGGAACGCGTAGACGTCCATGATCTCGTTGAAGGCCCGACGCTTGCCGCGCATCTTCTTGTAGATGCCGTAGAGGTGTTTCTGCCGACCGCTGACCTCGCCCTGGATGCCGTCGATGGCCAGGCAGTGGCTGAGGGATTCTTCGATCTTGTTGACGATTTCCTTGCGGTTGCCCCGGGCGCGCTTGACCGCCTGGTAGATCCGCGCGGAACGCATCGGGTGCATGGCCTTGAAACCAAGGTCTTCGAATTCGATGCGGATGGCATGCATGCCCAGCCGGTTGGCGATGGGCGCATAGATTTCCAGGGTTTCCTTGGCGATGCGCCGGCGTTTTTCGCCGGACAGCACTTCCAGGGTTCGCATGTTGTGCAGGCGGTCGGCCAGCTTGACCAGGATCACGCGAATGTCGCGGGCCATGGCCATGGCCATTTTCTGGAAGTTTTCAGCCTGGGCTTCGGCCTTGGTCTCGAAGTTCATCTGGGTCAGTTTGCTGACCCCATCGACCAGTTCCGCCACGGTTTCGCCGAACTGCGCTGAGAGCGCTTCCTTGGCAATACCGGTGTCTTCAATCACGTCATGCAGCATGGCCGCCATCAGGCTCTGATGGTCCATATGCATGTCGGCAAGAATATTCGCCACCGCCAATGGGTGCGTGACGTACGCCTCGCCGCTGCGGCGGCGTTGGCCGTCGTGGGCTTGTTCGGCGTAGAAATACGCTCGGCGGACCAGGTTGACCTGGTCCGTGCCGAGATAGGTCGATAAGCGATCGGCGAGGGCGTCTATGCTCGGCATGCTGACTCCTGCCGTAAGCTGTATTCCCGCGCCGTGCTACGTCGACCAGGCATAGGCTTAGACGGCCTCGTTGGACTCATCCTCGAACGCTGCGAACAGCGGTTCGTCTTCAACGATCTCAGCGTTGGCAATGAACTCGTAGCTCATCAGGCCTTCGGCAATTTCACGCAGGGCTACAACGGTAGGCTTGTCGTTTTCCCACTGAACCAGGGGCTCTTTGCCGCCGGTGGCCAGTTGACGGGCACGCTTGGTAGAGAGCATGACCAGCTCAAAGCGGTTTTCCACGTGTTCTAGGCAGTCTTCAACGGTTACGCGGGCCATGGTATTCCTCGGAGCGAATGCAATATGCGCGCTGCCCGGTTGGGCGAGCGGACTCAACAGTTTAAAAAATCACCAGCGATTAGGGAAGCGCTGATTTTTTGACCAGGCTCTGCAACGCGCTGCAAGTGCCAATGTAAAGCGCTTGCAGCGGTTTTGGGAAGCGCTGTTTTAGCCCAGCAATTCAGCGAGCAATTTGCCAAAACGCTGCTGCTGACGCTTTTGATGCAGCTGATTGGCCCGGAAAATCGCCTTCAGGTCCGCCAGCGCATGGGCAAAATCATCGTTGATGATCAAATAGTCATAGTCGACGTAGTGGCTCATTTCGCTGACCGCTTCGCGCATCCGCCCGTCGATGATCTCGTCACTGTCCTGGCCGCGGTTGGTCAGGCGCTGGTGCAAGGCCTCAAGGGACGGCGGCAGGATGAAGATCGAGCGGGCTTGCGGCATCAATTTGCGCACTTGCTCGGCGCCCTGCCAGTCGATCTCCAGAATCAGGTCATGGCCCGCATCCAGGGTTTGCTGCAGGTGGCTTTGCGAGGTGCCGTAGAGGTTGCCGAATACTTCGGCCCGCTCGAGGAAGTCCCCATGCTCGCCCATCTTCACGAACGCTTCGCGGGAGACGAAGTGATAGTTCACGCCGTTCACTTCACCGGGGCGCATGGCCCGGGTGGTGTGGGAGACCGAGACACGGATCTCCTGGTCGGCGTCGGTCAGGGCCTTGACCAGGCTGCTCTTGCCCGCGCCCGAAGGGGCGGAAATGATGTACAGGGTGCCGGTGCTGTGGGTCATGTGGGGGTAGCCTTACTCAATATTCTGTACTTGTTCGCGCATCTGCTCGATCAACACCTTGAGGTTGACCGCAGCCTGGGTGCTGCGCGGATCGAAGGCCTTGGAGCCCAGTGTGTTGGCTTCGCGGTTGAGTTCCTGCATCAGAAAGTCCAGACGCCGACCGGCGGCGCCGCCGGATTTCAGCACGCGGCGTACTTCAATGATGTGGGTGCTCAGGCGGTCCAGCTCTTCGGCGACGTCGCTCTTTTGCGCAAGCATCACCATTTCCTGCTCCAGGCGCGTCGGGTCGAGCTCGGCCTGCATGTCGGCGAAGCGGTCGAGGACCTTCTGGCGCTGGGTCGCGAGCATTTGCGGCACCAGTTCGCGCAGGGTCACCACGTCTTCCTCGATCGAGGTCAGGCGCTCGTTGATCAGTCGGGCAAGCTCCGAGCCTTCGCGTTCGCGGCCGCCCTTGAGCTCCTTGAGGCCCAGCTTGAACAATTCCAGGGCCTCGGAATTCAGTGCCTGTGGATCGCTTGCGTCAGCCACCAGTACGCCAGGCCAGGCCAGGACCTCCAGTGGATTGAGCGGCGCAGGTTGCTTGATCAGGCTGGCCACCGACTCGGCTGCGGCCACCAGTTGCGCGGCCCGTTCGCGATCCACTTGCAGGGGTTTGCCGGTAGTTTCTTCGGTAAAACGCAGGGTGCATTCAAGCTTGCCGCGGGACAAACCCTGGCGCAGCGCTTCACGAACCGCGCCTTCGAGGTCGCGAAAGGACTCCGGCAGGCGCAGGTGCGGTTCCAGGTAGCGGCTGTTGACCGAGCGCAGTTCCCAGCTCAGGGTGCCCTGAGTGCCGGCCCGTTCGACCCGGGCGAAGGCGGTCATGCTGTGCACCATGGAGGTACCTCCGATTCAGGTCTGGCACCAACCGCAAGTGGGTTGGGCGGGCCCGATAGATATGAATTAAAGCCGACAGGCTGCGAAGGCGCAGGATTGTAGCGCAGTGCGGCGAAAGCCCCCAACCGTGGCGGTGACAAAGGGTTGCGGCGTGGCGCCCGAGCCTTAGTGCAGAGCCTTTGGTCCGCCCCGGGATTTTTTAGAACTGCCCAGGCGCGGCCGCGGGCTCTATAATGTTCGGCAGTTTTCCGTCCCCGTACAGGTGTTCCCCTATGAAACGTCCAAGTGGTCGCGCTGCCGATCAGCTCCGCTCGATCCGCATCACCCGCAACTACACCAAACACGCCGAGGGATCTGTACTGGTCGAGTTCGGTGATACCAAGGTTATCTGCACGGTCAGCGTCGAGAACGGCGTGCCGCGCTTCCTCAAGGGCCAGGGCCAGGGTTGGTTGACCGCCGAGTACGGCATGTTGCCGCGCGCCACCGGCGAGCGTAACCAGCGTGAAGCCAGCCGTGGCAAGCAAGGCGGTCGGACCCTGGAAATCCAGCGCCTGATCGGCCGCTCCCTGCGCGCTGCGCTGGACATGTCCAAGCTGGGTGACGTGACCCTGTACGTCGACTGCGACGTGATCCAGGCCGACGGCGGCACCCGTACCGCGTCCATCACCGGCGCCATGGTGGCCTTGGTCGATGCGCTGAAAGTGATCAAGAAGCGTGGCGGCCTCAAAGGCGGCGACCCGCTCAAGCAAATGATCGCTGCGGTGTCGGTGGGCATGTATCAGGGCGAGCCTGTGCTGGACCTGGACTACCTGGAAGACTCGGCTGCCGAGACGGACCTCAACGTGGTGATGACCAGCACCGGTGGTTTCATTGAAGTCCAGGGCACTGCCGAAGGTGCACCGTTCCAGCCCGAAGACCTGAATGCAATGCTGGAGCTGGCGAAGAAAGGCATGAGCGAGATTTTTGAACTGCAGCAGGCGGCCCTGGCTGACTGATTGCGCTACGGACGACCCGCCAAGGAGAACGCCATGAGTGACGACCAGCTTCCGCTGCCTACGCCGAGCCATGAGGTTCGGCAGTGGGCAATGTTTTGTCATCTGTCTGCCTTGCTGGGGATCTGGGTGCCGTTCGGTACCCTGATCGGTCCGTTGATTCTGTGGCAGATCAAGCGTGAATCCGACCCGTTCATCGACGCTCAGGGCAAGGAGGCGCTGAATTTCCAGATCACTGTCGCCATTGCCTCGGCCGTGTGTTTCCTGTTGATGCTGGTGATCATCGGCTTCTTCTTGTTCGGGTTGCTGGCAATCGGCGCCTTGGTGCTGACGATCATTGGCGGGGTCAAGGCGGGGGAAGGGGTACCGTATCGCTATCCGTTCACCTGGCGCTTGATCAAGTAAAACCGCCGCGCACAAAAAAGCCGACACTGATGTCGGCTTTTTTGTGGCTGCGAAACGACGTTTAGATAGTCAGCGTCCAGTCGTAGTCCACGATCAGCGGTGCGTGCTGCGAGAAGCGTGGCTGGCGCGGCAGGCGTGCGCTGCGCACGAAGCGACGCAGGCCCGGGGTCAGCAACTGATAGTCGAAACGCCAACCCAGGTTGAGCATCTCGGCCTGTTCGTTGTCCGGCCACCAGCTGTACTGATCGCCTTCACGGCTGACTTCGCGCAAGGCGTCGACATAACCCATGGTGCCGACAATCTCGTCCATCCAGGCACGCTCAGGCGCCAGGAAGCCCGGGGATTGCTGGCTGTCACGCCAGTTCTTGATATCCAGCTTCTGTTGCGCAACGTAGAGCGAGCCACAATAAATGTACTCGCGACGTTTGCGCCGCTGTTTATCCAGATAACGGGCGAAGTCGTCCATTAGCTTGAACTTCTGGTTCAAGTCTTCATCGCCGTTCTGCCCCGAAGGAAGCAGCAAGGTCGCGATGCTGACCTTATCGAAATCGGCTTGCAGGTAGCGCCCGTAGCGATCGGCTGTCTCGAAGCCGAGGCCGCTGATGACCGCCTTAGGTTGCAACCGCGAATACAAAGCCACGCCACCTTGGGCGGGGACTTCAGCATCGCAGGCATAAAGGAAGTAGCCATCCAGTTGGAAGGCTGGGTCGTCCAGTTCAAAGGCGGAGGCGCGGGTGTCCTGCAGGCAGATGACGTCGGCATTCTGGGCCTGCAGCCAACTGAGCAAACCACGCTCGACTGCAGCCTGAATACCATTGACGTTCACACTGATGATCCGCATAAATGGCCCCAAAAATCACGTGCGTGTATGATACCCGAGGTCTACCTAATTAGCTAAATCCGTGGTATCTGGGGCTTTTTTCATGCAAGCGTATCAGCGCGATTTCATTCGTTTTGCCATCGATCGCGGGGTTTTGCGCTTCGGTGAGTTCACCCTGAAGTCCGGGCGCACCAGTCCTTACTTCTTCAATGCCGGGCTGTTCAACTCGGGTTCTGCCCTGGCGCAGCTGGGTCGTTTTTATGCGGCCGCCATCGTTGAAAGCGGTATTTCCTTCGACGTGCTGTTCGGTCCAGCCTACAAGGGCATTCCCCTGGCCGCCGCCACAGCTGTGGCCCTGGCTGAACATCATGGGCAGGATCTGCCCTGGTGCTTCAACCGCAAGGAGGCCAAGGCCCACGGTGAAGGCGGCAGCCTGGTGGGCGCGCCAATCAAGGGCGATGTGCTGATCATCGACGACGTGATCACCGCCGGTACGGCGATTCGCGAAGTGATGCAGATCATTGCGTCCCAGGAAGGTGCCAAGGCCGCCGGCGTGCTGATCGCGCTGAACCGCCAGGAGCGCGGCAACGGTGAATTGTCGGCCATCCAGGAAGTGGAGCGTGACTTCGGGATTCCGGTGGTCAGCATCGTGTCGCTGAACCAGGTGTTGCAGTTCCTGGAAGACGATCCGCAGCTCAAGCAGCATTTGCCGGCGGTCAAGGCGTATCGCGAGCAGTTCGGCGTCTGATTCGCGTCTGTTGAGCAGTCCGGCGGGAGCCAGCGCCTCCGCCGCAATAAAAAAGCCCCGCTCAACCAGGTTGAGCGGGGCTTTTTGTTTTCAGCGCTTAAGGGCGCTTGCGATTGCTGATCAGGGTACCCACACCGGTGTCGGTGAAGATTTCCAGCAGGATCGCATTCGGCACCCGGCCATCCAGGATCAACGAGCTGCCGACGCCGCCTTGCACGGCTTCCAGTGCGCAGCGGATCTTCGGCAGCATGCCGCCGTAGATGGTGCCGTCGGCGATCAGGTCGTCCACTTGCTGGGTCGTCAGGCCGGTCAAGACCTTGCCTTCCTTGTCCATCAAGCCGGCGATGTTGGTGAGCAGCATCAGCTTCTCGGCCTTCAGCGCCTCGGCCACCTTGCCGGCCACCAGGTCGGCGTTGATGTTGTAGGACTCGCCGTTGGCACCGACGCCGATGGGCGCGATCACCGGAATGAAATCGCCTTTCACCAGCAGGTTCAGCAGATCGGTGTTGATGCCGATCACTTCGCCCACTTGGCCGATGTCGATGATTTCCGGCTGGGTCATCTCCGGCGTCTTGCGGGTCACGGTGAGTTTTTTCGCGCGAATCAGCTCCGCGTCCTTGCCGGTCAGGCCAATGGCGCTGCCGCCGTGACGGTTGATCAGGTTGACGATGTCTTTGTTCACCTGGCCGCCGAGGACCATCTCCACCACGTCCATGGTCTGCGCGTCGGTAACGCGCATGCCGTCGATAAAGTGGCTCTCGATCGACAGGCGCTTGAGCAGGTCGCCGATTTGCGGGCCGCCACCGTGCACCACCACCGGGTTGATCCCGACGGCTTTCATCAACACGATGTCACGAGCGAAACCGGTCTTGAGCTCCTCGCTCTCCATAGCGTTGCCGCCGTATTTGATCACCAGCGTCTTGCCGACATAGCGGCGAATGTAAGGCAGCGCTTCGGATAGAACCTTGGCGGTGTTGGCGGCGGCATCGCGTTCGAGGGTCATTCAGGGCTCCGGTGTTTCAAAGAATCAGAACGGTAGTTGGAGATCGGGTGCAACACGTTTCAGTTGGACGTGGAACACATCCTTGATGCGCTGCAGCTCGGCTTCGTTGTCGGCCTCGAAACGCAGCACCAGCACCGGCGTGGTGTTGGAGGCGCGTACCAGGCCCCAGCCTTTGGCGTAATCGACTCGCACCCCGTCAATGGTGGTCAGGTTGGCGCCTTCGCCCCACTGCGCGTCGTGCAGAGCATCAATGATGCTGAATTTGCTCTCTTCGGTCACATGGATATTGATTTCCGGCGTCGAAATATCGTTCGGGAAGGTCGCGAACAGCTCTTCGGCGCTGGATGGCTCCTTGCTGAGGATCTCCAGCAGGCGCGCGGCGCTGTAAATCCCGTCGTCAAAACCGAACCAGCGCTCCTTGAAGAAGATATGCCCGCTCATTTCGCCGGCCAACAGGGCGCCGGTTTGTTTCATCTTCTTTTTGATCAACGAGTGGCCGGTCTTCCACATTAGCGGCTTGCCGCCGTATTCCTTGATCAGCGGGGTCAGGCGGCGGGTGCATTTGACGTCGAAGATGATTTCCGCGCCCGGGTTGCGCGCCACCACATCCTTGGCGAACAGCATCAGCAGGCGGTCCGGGAAGACGATGCTACCGGTGTTGGTCACCACGCCGACGCGGTCGCCGTCGCCGTCGAAGGCCAGGCCCAGGTCGGCCTTGGTCTCCTTGACCTTGGCGATCAGGTCCACCAGGTTTTCAGGTTTGCCCGGGTCCGGGTGGTGATTGGGGAAGTTGCCGTCGACTTCGCAGAACAGCGGGATGACTTCGCAGTTCAGGGCTTCGATCAACTGCGGGGCAATGACCCCGGCGGCGCCGTTGCCGCAATCGACCACCACTTTCAGGCGGCGGGCCAGTTTCACGTCGCGGGTAATCTCGTCGCTGTAGCGCTCAAGGATCTGCACCCGGGTGATGCTGCCCTTGCCGCTGCTCAGGTTGTTGTCCTTCAGGCGCTGGTGCAGGGCCTGGATCTGTTCATTGGCCAGGGTGTCGCCGGCAATGACGATCTTGAAGCCGTTGTAGTTCGACGGGTTGTGGCTGCCGGTGAGCATGACCCCGGACTTGCCGGCCAGTACGTTGGCCGCGTAGTACAGCGCCGGAGTGGGCACCAGGCCGACGTCGCTGACGTGGCAGCCGCTGTCGGCCAGGCCTTTGATCAGTTGCTCCACCAGCTCCGGGCCGGAGAGACGGCCGTCGCGGCCAACGGCAACGTCAGGTTCACCCTGGGCCAGGCTCTGGGCGCCAATGGCACGGCCGAGCCAGTAAGCGGTTTCGGCGTTCAAAAACTCCGGGACGGTGCCGCGAATGTCGTAGGCGCGAAAGATGCTATCGGGAAAGCTGGGTGGGACTGAGGCCTGGTTGCTCATCGCAGGGAATGCTCCATTCAAAAAGGGTAGGACAGGCCGGGCCAGGGTGGGCCGGCAGGCTCAAACTGAAGGGTATGACGGCGTTTTTGCCATTGGGTTCATGGTGCAAAAATGCCATCGTCGGCGATTCAGCCTGCTTTTGAGGGTCTAATGCCTTGATTTGGGGAGGGAAACCCGCGAACGAGCTGTGCCTGATTTTCGTCTTGGAATACAAAACGCGGAACTCTGGCCGGGTTTGGCGCCCGGCCAGGTTCCGCGTCGATCAGTGGCTGCCCGAATGCCCGAAGCCGCCGGCACCGCGCTGGCTTTCGTCGAAGGCCTCGACCACTTCGAAGTGCGCCTGGACCACCGGCACCAGTACCAGCTGCGCGATGCGCTCGCCGACCGCGATGTTGAAGGCGGTCTGGCCACGGTTCCAGCAGGACACCATCAGTTCGCCCTGGTAGTCCGAGTCGATCAGGCCCACCAGGTTGCCTAGGACGATGCCGTGCTTATGGCCCAGGCCGGAGCGTGGCAGGATCAGCGCCGCCAGGCCCGGGTCGCCGATGTAGACCGACAGGCCGGTGGGGATCAGCAGGGTCTGGCCCGGCTCCAGCACGGTGTCTTGCTTGAGCATGGCGCGCAGATCAAGGCCGGCGGAGCCCGGGGTGGCGTACTGGGGCATCGGGAATTCGTTGCCGATGCGTGGGTCGAGGATCTTGGCTTGTAGAGCGTGCATGGAAGTTAAACCTGGTTCAGCCGTTCGGCGATAAAAGAGATCAGTTGGCGGGCGATCTTGCCCTTGCTGGTCTGGGCGAAGAGAGTTGCGTGCAACTCCCGGTCAATCACGCTGCAGGCGTTTTCCTCGCTGTTGAAGCCAATGCTCGGGTTGGCCACGTCGTTGGCGACGATCAGGTCGAGGTTCTTGTCTTTCAATTTGCGTGCAGCGTAGTCGAGCAGGTGTTCGGTCTCGGCGGCGAAGCCGACACTGAATGGGCGGTCGGGACGGGTGGCGATGGTGGCCAGGATGTCCGGGTTACGCACCATCTGCAGCAGTAGGCCGTCACCTTTCGTAGGGTCTTTCTTTAATTTTTGTGGGGCAACGACTTCCGGGCGGTAGTCCGCCACCGCCGCCGAGGCGATAAACAGGTCGCAGGGGATGGCGGCCTCGCAGGCGGCAAGCATGTCGCGGGCGCTGACCACGTCGATCCGGGTCACCCGATCCGGGGTCGGCAGGTGCACCGGGCCGGTGATCAGGGTCACTCGGGCGCCGGCTTCAACGGCGGCTTCGGCCAGGGCAAAGCCCATCTTTCCGGAGCTGTGGTTGGTGATGTAGCGCACCGGGTCGATGTTTTCCTGGGTCGGGCCGGCGGTAATCAATACGTGTTTGCCGGTCAGTGCCTGATGCTGGAAGCAATCGGCGGCGCACAGCACCAGGTCGTTGGCTTCGAGCATGCGGCCCATGCCGACGTCGCCGCAGGCCTGGCTGCCGGAGGCCGGTCCGAACACCTGGAGGCCGCGGCTTTGCAGCAGTTGGGTGTTGGCCTGGGTGGCCGGGTCGCGCCACATGGCCTGGTTCATGGCCGGGGCGATGGCGACCGTTGCGTCCGTGGCCAGGACCAGAGTGGTCAGCAGGTCATCGGCGATGCCTTGGGCCAGGCGCGCGATCAGGTCGGCGGTGGCGGGGGCGATCAGCACCAGGTCGGCCCATTTGGCCAGCTCGATATGGCCCATGGCAGCCTCGGCTGCGGGGTCGAGCAGGTCCAGGTGGACCGGGTGCCCGGAGAGGGCCTGCATGGTTAGCGGGGTGATGAATTCACTGCCGCCACGGGTCATGACCACACGCACTTCGGCGCCCTGGTCGAGGAGTCGGCGAACCAGCTCGGCGCTCTTATAGGCGGCAATGCCGCCGCCGACGCCGAGGACGATGCGTTTCCGATACAGCCGCTGCATAGGCCTGCCTTTGAGTTCAATGATTGCTGCTTGTAACGCCCCCTCCCCAGGGGAAATCACAGGCAAAAAGATGGGCTAAGATACCACAGCGACCGCTATGGAACAGCGGCGCCCACACACATGGAGGTGCTATGAGCATTCGCGACTGGCCCGCGGCGGAGCGCCCGCGGGAGAAGCTTCTGGAGCAGGGCGCGGCGAGCCTTTCCGACGCCGAATTGCTGGCTATTTTCTTGCGTACCGGGGTTGCCGGAAAGAGCGCGGTGGACCTGGCGCGTCACCTTTTGCATCAGTTCGGCAGCCTGCGCCGTCTGCTGGAGGCGGACCAGTTGACCTTCAGCCGTCAACTGGGCCTGGGCCCGGCAAAATTCGCCCAGTTGCAGGCCGTGGTGGAGATGGCTCGTCGGCATCTGGCCGAAAAGTTGCGGCGCGAGTCGGTGCTGGAAAGCCCGCTGGTGGTCCGCGACTACCTCAAGTCAATGCTGCGCCATGAGCCCCATGAGGTGTTCGGCTGTCTGTTTCTGGACACCAAGCACCGGGTGCTGGCGTTCGAGGCGCTGTTCCAGGGTTCGATCGACAGCACCAGCGTCTACCCACGGCAGGTGGTCAAGCGTGCCCTGGCGCACAACGCCGCCGCCGTGATCCTGTGCCACAACCACCCTTCGGGCATCTCCGAGCCCAGCCATGCCGATCGCGTGGTGACACGCCGGCTGAAAGAAGCCCTGGATCTGGTGGATGTGCGGGTGCTCGACCACTTCATCATCGGTGAAGGCGATCCGCTGTCGATGGCCGAATACGGTTGGGTCTAGGTGAGGGTTGTGGCAGGCATTGCGCGGCAGGTTCTGGGCAGCGGGGCGCCCAGAACCTGTGGCGGGGTTATTTGCCGACGCTGACTTTGGAGAAGTCCTGGCGGCCGAAGGGGCTGACCTGATAACCCTGGACTTCCTTGCGGGTCAGGGCGAAGGCGGTGGGGTGCGCCAGGGGCAGCCACAGGGCCTGTTGCTGGATCTGCGCCTGGGCCTGCTGATAGAGCTTGCTGCGCACGCCTTGCTCGCTGGTGGTCTTGCCGGCGGTGATCAGCTTGTCCAGGCCCTGGTCGCAGTAGCGGGCGAAGTTGGTGCCGGATTTGACCGCCGCGCAGGTGAACTGCGGGGTGAGGAAGTTATCCGGGTCGCCGTTGTCGCCGGCCCAGCCCATGAACAGCAGGTCATGCTCGCCGGCCTTGGCGCGGCGGATCAGTTCGCCCCATTCGATCACGCGGATCTCGGCCTTGATCCCGATTTTCTCCAGGTCAGCCTGGAGCAGTTGTGCGCCGAGGCTGGGGTTGGGGTTGAGCAGGCTGCCGGATGGGCGCGTCCAGATGGTGGTCTGGAAGCCGTCTTTGAGGCCGGCCTTGGCCAGCAGTTGGCGGGCTTTTTCAGGGTCGTGGGCATAGCCCGGCAAGTCCTTGGCATAGCTCCAGGTGTTCGGCGGGAATGGGCCGTTGGCGGCTTCGGCGGTGTCTTCGAAGACTGCCTTGAGGTAGCTGGCCTTATCGAACGCCAGGTTGATCGCCTGGCGCACTTCCGGTTTGTCCAGCGGTGGGTGCTGGCTATTGATGGCGACAAAGGCCGTCATGAAGGCCGCGGTGCGTTCGACTTTCAGCGCTGGGTCCTGGCTCGCGGCGTTGATGTCCAGGGGCTTGGGCGAGAGGGCGATCTGGCATTCATTGCGCCGCAGCTTTTGCAGGCGCACGTTGGCATCCGGGGTGATGGCGAAGATCAGCGGGTCCACGTCCGGCTTGCCGGCGAAGTAGTCACGGTTGGCCTTGTAGCGGATCGACGCGTCTTTCTGGAAGCGGCCGAAGATAAACGGCCCAGTGCCGATCGGCTGGTTGTTGAGCTTCTCCGGGGTGCCGGCCTTGAGCAGTTGCTCGGCGTACTCGGCGGAGTAGATCGAGGCGAAGCCCATGCTCAGCGTGGCGATAAATGTGGAGTCGGCGTGGTCGAGGGTGAAGCGCACGGTCAGTGGGTCAAGGGCGTCAATTTTCTTGATCAGTGCCGGCAACTGCAGGGATTGGGCGTGGGGGAAGCCGCTTTGCGCAATCTTGTGCCAGGGATTAGCCGGGTCGAGCATGCGCTCGAAACTGAACTTCACGTCTTCGGCGGTCAGTTCACGGCTGGGGTTGAAGTAGTCGGTGTGGTGGAACTTGACCTTGGGGTGCAGTTTGAACACATAGGTCAGGCCGTCGTCGGACACCTCCCAACTGTCTGCCAGGCTCGGCACCACCTTGCCGCTGGCTTCGTCGAAGTCGACCAGGCGGTTCATCAGCACGTCCGCCGAGGCGTTGGTGGTGGTCAGCGAGTTGTATTGCACCACGTCGAAACCTTCCGGGCTGGCTTCGGTGCAGACGCTCAGGGCGGCAGCCTGGGCCAGCGGGCTCAGAAACGGTACGAACAACAGCGGTAGGGCGGCGAGACGCATATTCGGCTTCCTTTGCAGATCGAAGGCCCATCTGCGAGTGCAGTCTGGAAAAGGCTTACCCTAGTGATCTTGTCGGAAAATGACTATCCCCTTTTTCCTTGATTGACAGGGGTGGGGTGGGCCTTCAAAGGCAAAAAGCTCGGTTTTTACCCAGGCCGACGGCCAATAATTTGCCATGAATTGACAAATTGACCCGCTCGAACGTCCCTCATGGGGGGTGATGACGGTGGATCAGGCTGCTTTGGCGGGGGCTTTACGGGGCATAAATTTTATTCTGCGACGAGCGGTCGATAACTGCGGTAGCCTTTGCCGCAGGCGCTTGGCGCAAGAAAAACGGGACTTTTTGAATTCCCTGCCACAGTGACTGTTGTTGCTATGGGGTCTTTCTGGTATAAAGCAGCGCTCTTTTCTAGGGGCCCGGTTCCTTCGTTTGTAGGTGTAGCCGGTAAGACCCCTAAAGAAACGCGGCGCCTGGCGCCAAATGACTGAGAGATTAAGCGGCCAACCCATGCCGGGTTGGGCATGTGGTTTTAGAGGGCTGAGGCATGTCGAGAGTCTGTCAAGTTACCGGTAAGGGTCCGGTGACTGGGAATAACATTTCCCACGCAAACAACAAAACCCGTCGTCGTTTCCTGCCGAACCTGCAGCATCACCGCTTCTGGGTTGAAGAAGAGAAACGTTTCGTGCGTCTGCGCGTATCTGCCAAAGGCATGCGTATCATCGACAAGCGTGGCATTACTGTCGTGCTGGCCGAAATCCGCAAAGCTGGCAAGATCTAAGGGAGCTAATCATGCGTGAATTGATTCGTTTGATTTCGAGCGCCGGTACTGGTCACTTCTACACTACCGACAAGAACAAGCGCACTACTCCGGACAAAATCGAGATCAAGAAATATGATCCGGTTGTTCGTAAGCACGTGATCTACAAGGAAGGCAAAATCAAGTAATTGATTTTTCTTCTGACAAAAAAACCCGCCTTCAAGCGGGTTTTTTTGTGCCTGTGATTCAGGCTTTCTGTTCGAAGGCCACGTAGATTTTGCGGCAGGGCTCCAGCACTTCCCAGGTGCCCTTGAAGCCGGCCGGGATGACGAAGCGGTCGCCAGCGCGCAGGGTCTTGGCATTGCCGTCGCTGTCGCGCAGCACCGAGACGCCCTGCACGATTTCGCAGTATTCATGCTCGGTGAAGTTCACCGTCCACTGCCCGATTGCACCTTCCCAGACCCCGGCATTCATCTGCCCGCACGGGCTGGCGTAATGGTTGAACACCGCCTGCTCCGGGTCGCCCTTGAGGACTTTTTCCGCTGCTGGGCGATAGCGTTCACCTTCGGTGGTGGCCTGGCTGAAGTCGACGACGTGCTGAATGCTCATTCTTGTATTCCCCCGTGATTGGCGGCGCGAGTGGTAGTGGGGCCAAAGTCTATGTTTATTAAAATGAACATAGCAATGGCGTTTGCGGGCGTTATGTCAAATATATTGAAACTTCGGGTGCCACTGGTTTAGGGTGGCCGGTGCCTTGGGCCGAAAGAAGGCTGGCCGGGCAGAATTCCTGAAGGTGCCTGCGTTGATCGCGTGGCGCTTGTATTCAATAAGAGGAGGACACTCGTATGACCACCCTGACTCGTGCCGACTGGGAACAACGTGCTCGCGACCTGAAGATCGAAGGCCGCGCCTATATCAATGGCGAATACACCGCTGCGGTTTCCAGTGAAACCTTCGAATGCATCAGCCCGGTTGACGGTCGCGTGCTGGCAAGCATCGCCAGTTGTGACGCCGCCGACGCCCAGCGTGCAGTAGAAAATGCCCGCGCCACATTCAATTCCGGCGCCTGGTCGCGCCTGGCCCCGGCCAAGCGCAAGGCCACCATGATTCGTTTTGCCGGCCTGCTGAAAAAGCACGCCGAAGAGCTCGCCCTGCTTGAAACCCTGGACATGGGCAAGCCGATCAGCGACTCCCTGGGCATCGACATTCCGGGCGCGGCGCAAGCGCTGAGCTGGAGCGGCGAGGCCATCGACAAGATCTACGACGAAGTCGCCGCCACGCCCCATGATCAACTGGGCCTGGTGACCCGCGAGCCGGTGGGCGTAGTTGCGGCCATCGTGCCGTGGAACTTCCCGCTGATGATGGCCTGCTGGAAACTGGGGCCGGCGCTCTCCACCGGTAACTCGGTCATCCTCAAGCCTTCGGAAAAATCCCCGCTGACCGCCATCCGCATCGCCGCCCTGGCCGTGGAAGCCGGTATTCCGGCTGGCGTGCTCAACGTGCTGCCAGGTTATGGCCACACCGTGGGCAAGGCCCTGGCCCTGCACATGGACGTCGACACCCTGGTGTTCACCGGCTCGACCAAAATCGCCAAGCAGTTGCTGATCTACTCCGGCGAATCGAACATGAAGCGCGTTTGGCTCGAAGCCGGCGGCAAAAGCCCGAATATCGTGTTCGCCGATGCCCCGGATCTGCAGGCCGCTGCCGAATCGGCTGCGGGCGCCATTGCCTTCAACCAGGGCGAAGTCTGCACCGCGGGTTCGCGCCTGCTGGTGGAGCGCTCCATCAAGGATAAATTCCTGCCCCTGGTGATCGAGGCCCTCAAGGGCTGGAAACCGGGCAACCCGCTGGACCCGGCGACCAACGTCGGTGCACTGGTCGACACCCAGCAGATGAACACCGTGCTGTCCTACATCGAAGCCGGGCATGCCGACGGCGCCAAGCTGGTCGCGGGCGGCAAGCGCACCCTGCAGGAAACCGGCGGCACCTATGTCGAGCCGACGATTTTCGACGGTGTGAGCAACGCGATGAAAATCGCCCAGGAAGAAATCTTCGGCCCAGTGCTGTCGGTGATCGCCTTCGACACCGTCGAAGAAGCCATCGAGATTGCCAACGACACCCTGTATGGCCTGGCCGCAGCGGTCTGGACAGCCAACATCTCCAAGGCTCACCTGACCGCCAAGGCCCTGCGTGCCGGTAGCGTGTGGGTCAACCAGTACGATGGCGGCGACATGACCGCGCCGTTCGGTGGCTTCAAGCAATCGGGCAACGGCCGTGACAAGTCGCTGCACGCATTCGACAAGTACACCGAGTTGAAGGCGACCTGGATCAAGCTCTGACCTGAAGGGCTCGGGGCGGGCGCTTGCCCGCCGGACCGGGCCTCGATCCAAAATCGCAGCCGGACTTTCCGCAAGGGGAGTCCGGCTGCGTTGTCTGTGTCGGTATAAAAAATGATCCACAGGAGCGTGGAAATGCGTTGGGCGACCTATTTCGCCGTTTTGGCGGCTGTCCTGAGTGTCGGGCTGGCGCTGGGTGTCAGCATGCCGCTGGTGTCGTTTCGCCTGGAAGGCTGGGGTTACGGGCCCTTTGCCATTGGCGTCATGGCGTCGATGCCGGCCTTTGGCGTGTTGCTTGGGGCCAAGCTTGCCAGCCGCCTGGCGGCGCGTTTCGGGACGGCGGGCCTGATGCGTCTGTGCTTGTGGGGCGGGGCGCTGTCCATTGCGTTGCTGGCGCTGTTGCCGAGTTACCCGCTGTGGCTGGTGCTGCGATTGGGCCTGGGCATGGTGCTGACCATCGTGTTCATCCTGGGCGAGAGCTGGATCAACCAGTTGGTGGTCGAGCAGTGGCGCGGGCGGCTGGTGGCGCTGTATGGCAGCTGTTACGCCCTGAGCCAACTGGCCGGGCCGTTGCTGCTGGGGGTGCTGGGCACCGAGACCGACTACGGCTTTTGGGTCGGTGTCGCGCTGCTGGTGGTATCGCCGCTGCTGTTGATCGGCCGCAGCGGCGCCCCGACCAGCGAAGCCTGCAGCGTGACCCTGGTCGACCTGTGGCGCTTTTGCCGTGGGCTGCCGGCGATTGCCTGGGCGGTGGCGCTGTTCGCCGCCTTTGAGGCAATGATTCTTACGCTGTTACCGGTGTATTGCCTGCGCCAGGGCTTTACCGAAGACATCGCCCTGGCGATGGTCAGCACCGTGGTGGTTGGCGATGCGGTGCTGCAATTGCCGATTGGCGCCCTGGCCGATCGCCTGTCGCGGCGCTCCCTGTTCACCGGCTGTGCCGTGGCGCTGCTGGTGTCGAGCCTGGCGATTCCGCTGTTGCTCCACACCTTGCTGATCTGGCCGTTGTGGGTGCTGTTCGGCGCCAGTGCCGGGGGCCTGTTCACCCTGTCGTTGATCCTGATCGGCGAGCGTTACCGTGACGACGCCCTGGTGCGAGCCAATGCTCACGTGGCGCAACTCTGGGGCATTGGCTGCCTGATCGGGCCGCTGGTGGCCGGGGCGGGTAGCCAGTGGGTCAGCGGCCATGCCTTGCTGTGGCTGATGGCGGCCGGGGCCCTGGGGCTGATTGTGCTGTTGCTGCGCCAGGGCGCATTGGGTGCCGCGGCGCCGCAATCGGTATAGGCTTCACCGCTGTTGGTTCAATCAGGGAGGTCAGATGAAGCTTAAGCCAGGGATTCGATTCAGCGGGGCGCTCTGTGCGCTGACGATTGTGCTCGCCGGGTCCGCCCATGCCGCACCCAAGGACCCGCCCGTGGAGCGGGTCAAGCAACTGGCGCTGAAGCAGTGCCTGGACGATAACTACGAACGCTTGAAGTTCTACAAGGCGTTCGACCTGCACGACGCTTCCTACTTCGTCGATCGGGTGCAACTGGACCGCGACGGCACCGACCGCCGCACCCGGGCCCTGAGCAAATTCGTCACGCAGCAGACGGGCAGCTTCCATGTCGGCGGGCCGCCGATGAAGAACGAGGCCGGTTACCCGATCAACGCGATTTTCGAACGTTGCATGGGGTTCTATCACTCGCCCGGGCTGGATGCGTTTATCAAAAACCAGCTGCTCAAGCGCTGACAGGCCGGCGTCGGCCTAGAGCATGCGCTCCAGGCCGACGCTGGTGCTCAGCCAGGCGTTGATGCGCCGCCACCAACTGCCCGGCTCCCGGGTCAGGGTGTGCAGTTGCTGGTTGTCTTCGGTGACCCAGACGATCTTGCCGTCCTGCAGCTTGGCCTCGTAGCTCAAGGCCGGGGCCATGCCTTGCAAGGCCAGGGCGCGCACATGTTCGGCCAGTTCCGGGCTGTCGACCAGAACCCCGACTTCGGTGTTCCACAGCACCGAGCGCGGGTCGAAGTTGAATGAGCCGATAAAGGATTTCTGCCGGTCGAAGATCATCGCCTTGCTGTGCAGGCTGGAGTCCGAGCCGCGCCAGGTGCTGCGGAACAGGTGCGGCCCGCTGCCGCCGTGATCGCCGGGCTGGCGGCGCAATTCGAACAGCCTTACCCCGTGTTCCAGCAGGGCCTTGCGGTAAGGCGCGTAGCCGCCGTGCACCGCCGGCACATCGGTGGCCTCCAGGGAGTTGGTCAAAAGGCTCACGTGCACCCCGGCGTCGGCACGCCCGGTGAGGTACACCAGGCCCGGCTGGCCGGGCACAAAGTAGGCCGAAATCATGATCAGTTCCCGGCTCACCCCTTGCAGCTCCGGCGCCAGCTGGGTGGTCAGCAGCAGTTGCGGGTCGGGCTCGTTCCTGGCCAGGACCTTGCTCGGCGCATCCCACAGGGCCTGGTTCCAGGCCCAGATCAGCTCCTTGCGCCAGATATCCATGCGCGGGTGGCTCTGGTAGGTCCGCAGTTGCTGGTACAGGGCGTGGTTCTGCCGGCGGGTGTCTGCCAGGGACTGCTCCAGTTGTTGCCGGGTGTTGGCCAGGTCTCGGGCGCTGGGGGTGCTGGAGAGGAACTCGCCGATGGGTTTGCTCAGGGCGCTGTTCCAGTACTGGTCGAAACTGTGCCCCAGCTGCTCGGCCACCGGCCCGACGCTGAGCATGTCGATGTCCGTGAAGTTGAGGCTGGGCTCGGCATCGAAATACTCGTCGCCCAGATTGCGCCCGCCAACGATGGCCACGCTGTTGTCCGCCAGCCACAGCTTGTTGTGCATGCGCCGGTGTTGCTGGGACAGGTTGAACAGGCGCCCTGCGGCGCGGGTGATGCCGGTGCTGCGCCCCAGGTGCAAGGGGTTGAACAGGCGGATCTGGATCTGCGGGTGGGCGGCGAGGGTGGCAATCACCTGGTCCAGGCCATCGCTGGTGGTGTCGTCCAGCAGGATGCGGATCCGCACCCCGCGGTCGGCGGCCTTGAGCAGCTCATCCACCAGCATCCGGGTGCTGATGCCGTCGTGCACGATGTAGTACTGCAAATCCAGGCTGCTTTGCGCATTGCGGATCAGCTCGGCGCGGGCCATGAAGGCTTCGGTGCTGTTGGACAGCAGGCGAAACCCGGAGCGCCCCTGATAGGGCGCGGCCTGGGCCTGGATCGACCGCCCGAACGCCGACTCCGTGGCCGGCAGGGCCTGGCTCGGTTCCCGGGGCGCGTTCAGGGTGGCACAGCCGCTGAGGCCCGCCGTGATCAGCAGAAGTAAGGCGAAAGCCTGTTTGAGTCTCAAGTCAGCTCGTCTCGAAGGCGGCGATGGTCGACATATGGACGCAGTCTTGGGGGAAAAAGGTCAGTCGGTCGTGCAATCAGTTTCAGCCAGCAGCTTGATCGCGGCTGCGCCGACCTTGCGCACCGCATCTTCGATCTGCGGCGTTGGCTTGGCAGCGTAGTTCATCCGCAGGCAATTGCGGTACTTGCCCGAGGCGGAAAAGATGCTGCCCACGGCAATCTGTACGCCCTGGTCGAGCAGCGCGCGGTTGAGCTTGAGGGTGTCGAAGCCCTCCGGCAGTTCGACCCACAGCATAAAGCTGCCCTGGGGCCGACTGGCGCGAGTGCCCGGGGGGAAGTAGCGGCTGACCCAGTCGAGCATCATGTCGCGATTGCGCTGGTATTGAGCACGCATCTTGCGCAAGTGGGGTTCGAAATGGCCGGACTTGAGAAACTCGGCGATGGCGATCTGCGGTTGCGGCGCGGTAGAGCCGGTGCTGATGTATTTCATGTGCAGCACTCGCTCCAGATAACGCCCGGGCGCGACCCAGCCAATGCGCAGGCCCGGGGCCAGGGTTTTCGAGAACGAACTGCACAGCAGCACCCGGCCGTCTTCGTCGAACGACTTGATGGTGCGCGGGCGCGGGTAGGTGTAGGCCAGTTCGCCATACACATCGTCTTCGATGATCGCCACGTCAAAGCGCTGGGCCAGGGTCAGCAGCGCGCGCTTGCGCGACTCCGGCATGATGTAGCCCAGCGGGTTGTTGCAGTTGGGGGTCAACTGTATGGCCTTGATCGGCCATTGCTCCAGGGCCAGTTCCAGGGCTTCGAGGCTGATGCCGGTCAGCGGGTCGGTGGGGATTTCCAGGGCTTTCATGCCCAGGCCCTTGAGGGTCTGCATGGCCCCGTGAAAGCTCGGCGAGTCCACCGCGACGATGTCGCCAGGCTCGCAGATGGCGCGAATGCTGGTTGAAAGCGCCTCATGGCAGCCGGTGGTGATCACCAGGTCATTGGCCTGCAGCTGGCAGCCGGAGTCGAGCAGCAGGCGGGCGATCTGTTCGCGCAGTTCGAGCACGCCGTAGATGTTGTCGTAATACAGGCCGGGCATGTCCTGGCGCCGGCTGATGCGGGCCAGGCCGCGGAGCAGGGGTTTCAGGGTCGGTGTATTGATATCCGGCATGCCCCGGCCCATCTGTATGACGTCTTTGCGCGGCACGCTGCGCACCAGTTCCAGCACCTGTTCCCATTGCGATATCTCCACCGGCCGCTGCGCCGGGCGCCCGACGGCGGGCAACGCCGGCAGTTCGCGGCTGGCCGGTACAAAGTAGCCGGACTTGGGCTTGGGCATCGCCAGCCCGTTATCTTCCAGCACTCTGTATGCCTGCTGCACGGTGCTCAGGCTGACACCGTGCTCGACGCTCAGGGCGCGCACCGAAGGCAGGCGGTCGCCGGGGCGGTAGAAGCCCTGCTCAATGCGGGTGCCCAGCAGTTCGGCAAGGTTGACGTAGAGGGTCATGGCAGGCGCTCGCACAAGGGGTTGATCATGGGACCAGTACAGATGGACGGAAAATACAGGATTCAGCCACCGTTGTGGAAATTCTGTATGGAAATAATACCGGTGCGTTGAATCTGTCATGGTTTCAGGCGCCCGCGCATCATGTTTGCTCATGGCAACCAAGTAAACAGGAGCAAACAACAATGAACGGCTTGAGCGATGTGCGTCTGTCGTTACACAGTCAGGAACTGGCGGTTGGGCACGAGCGGGCGATGCAGGCGGTGATGTCCCGCAATGCGCCGCGCGGCCTTGGCCGCTGGGGTCTGTACTGGCATCGGCTGCGGACCCGCAAGGCCTTGCTCGCCCTGACGACTGACGAGCTGCGGGACATCGGGCTGAGCCGTGAACAGGCACGCCGCGAAGGGCTCAAGCCGTTCTGGCGTCTGTGAGGCAGTGCTCTGGGGCTGCTGCCGCGCCGTCAGGCCATTGGGTAGCAGCGCCAGGGGGAGGGCGGTTGCGGTGTCAGCCGAGTTCCTTGAGGCGGTGCCAGAGCATGCCCAGTGCCAATAGCGGCGAACGCAGGTAGCGGCCGCCCGGGAAGGTGATGTGCGGCACCTTGGCGAACAGCTCGAAGCCGCCACCCTGCTGGCCGCTGATGGCTTCGGCCAACAGCTTGCCGGCCAGGTGCGTGGCATTGAGCCCATGGCCGGAATAGGCCTGGGCGTAATACACATTCGGCTGGTCCTTGAGCTGGCCGATCTGCGGCAGGCGGTTGGCGCCGATGCCGATCATCCCGCCCCATTGATAGTCGATCTTGACCCCGGCCAACTGCGGGAACACTTGCAGCATCTTCGGCCGCATGTACGCGGCGATGTCCTGCGGGTCACGCCCGGAGTAATGGCAGGCGCCGCCGAACAGCAGGCGTCGATCCGCCGAAAGCCGGTAGTAATCCAGGGCCACCCGCTGGTCGCAGACCGCCATGTTCTGCGGCAGCAACTGCTGTGCCTGCTGCTCGCTCAGCGGCTCGGTGGCGATGATGTAGCTGCCGGCGGGCAATACCTTGCCGCCCAGTTCCGGGTTGAGGCCATTGAGGTAGGCGTTGCAACCCAGTACCAGGGTCTTGGCGCGGACCAGGCCGCGGGCGGTGTGCACCCTGACCTGGCTGCCGTAATCGATGCGGGTCACGGCCGAATGTTCGAACAGTTGCACCCCCAGCCGCTGCGCGGCGGCGGCCTCGCCCAGGGCCAGGTTCAAGGGGTGCAGGTGCCCTGAACCCATGTCGATCAAGCCGCCGACATAGCGCTCGGAGCCGACCACGCTGTGCATTTCATGGGCTTGCAGCAGGCGGGTTTCGTGGCGGTAGCCGAGCTCGCGCAGTTCTTCGGCGTCCTCGGCGAAGCCCTCCAGGTCCTTGGGCTTGTTGGCCAGGTCGCAGTAGCCCCAGGTCAGGTCGCAGGCGATCTGGAACTGTTCGACCCGCTGGCGCACGATGTCCACCGCTTCCAGGCCCATCAGCTTCATCTGCCGCACGCCATCGTCGCCCAACACTTTACTGAACTGCTCCAGGCCATGGCCGACGCCGCGAATCAGCTGGCCGCCATTGCGCCCGCTGGCGCCCCAGCCGATCTTGCGCGCCTCCAGCAGCACCACGCTGAAGCCGCGCTGGGCCAGCTCCAATGCGGTGTTCAGCCCGGAGAAACCGCCGCCGACCACGCAGACATCGGCCTGCACCTCACCGGCCAGCGCCGGATGATCGGGCTGGGGCAGGCTGCTGGCGGCGTAATAGGAAGCGGCGTGACGGTCGCTCGGGGCAGGTTGCTGAACACCGGGGTTCATGGGCGTGAATCCTGATTGGGGTGTTTGGAAAATTTGACGGAGCATAAGCCTGACCTTTCGTCGGCGGCAACACTGGTCGGGGTGCGCTGTCTGTTGTGGGGCTTTTAGGGCAAAATCCCCGGCTGTATTTGCCCGGTAACCCTGCCAATGAGCTGCAACAGCCAGAAAGTCCGCCTGCTGCGTCAGCAGATTCCCTCATTTGAGTGCGTCCCCGGCTGCCATGACTGCTGTGGCCCGGTGACCACCTCCACCGAGGAAATGTCGCGCCTGCCACGCAAGACCGCGGCCGAGCAGGACGCTGCCATGGACGAGCTGAACTGCGTGCACCTGGGGCCCAACGGCTGCACCGTGTACGACGAGCGGCCGCTGATCTGCCGCCTGTTCGGCACCACCCCGAGCCTGCCGTGCCCCAATGGCCGGCGCCCGGTGGAGATGATCCACCCACGGGTCGAAAAGCAGATTCACGAGTACATGGCGAGCACCCGCCAGGTGCTGGTCTAGCGCTGTACCTGGGTCGCCCCTGGCACCGTCGAGTCGGCCTGCGCCGGACTTCAGTCCGGAATCGGCAGGCTCAGGCTCTCCTTCACCTCTTCCATCACGATATAGCTCTTGGATTCGCGCACGTGGGGCAGCTTGAGCAGGATGTCGCCCAGCAGCTTGCGGTAGGACGCCATTTCGGAAATTCGGGCTTTCACCAGGTAGTCGAAGTCGCCCGAGACCAGGTGGCACTCCAATACGTGGGGCAGCTTGAGCACGGCGCGGCGGAACTCTTCGAAGGTGTCGCCGGATTTGTAGTCGAGGCTGATTTCGACGAACACCAGCAGGCTGCCCTTGAGGTGCTGCGGGTTGAGGCGCGCGTTGTAGCCCATGATGATCCCTTCGCGCTCCAGGCGCCGGACCCGTTCGGTGCAGGGGGTGGTCGACAGGCCGACCTTCTCCCCCAGCTCGGTAAATGAGATACGCCCGTCGGCCTGGAGGATGCGCAGGATGTTGCGATCTATCTTATCCAGCTCGCGTTTTGTCTGGTGATTGGTGCGCATAGGGGATGCACCTCCGTCAAAAGGGTTTTTGCCGAGAATTGTCGCCAAATATAGGCAGTTATATAGTGAAATGCACTGCCCATTGCTTTTTATACTGCGCGCATCTTCGCTCTGAATAACAAACGTCAGCGGTTTAGCCGCGATGAGGGATATGAAAATGCGCGTTATGGTCTTGGGTAGCGGCGTAATCGGTACCACCAGTGCCTACTATCTGGCCCGAGCAGGTTTTGAAGTGGTGGTGGTCGACCGTCAGCCGGCCGCTGCCATGGAAACCAGTTTCGCCAACGCCGGCCAGGTGTCGCCGGGCTATGCCTCGCCATGGGCCGCACCGGGCGTACCGCTCAAGGCCATCAAGTGGCTGCTGCAGCGCCACGCGCCGTTGGCGATCAAGGCCACCGCCGATATCGACCAGTACCTGTGGATGGCGCAGATGCTGCGCAACTGCACCGCCAGCCGCTACGCCGTGAACAAGGAGCGCATGGTCCGCCTGTCCGAGTACAGCCGCGACTGCCTCGACGAACTGCGCGCCGAGACCGGCATTGCCTATGAAGGCCGCAGCCTGGGCACTACCCAGCTGTTCCGCACCCAGGCCCAGCTCGATGGCGCGGCGAAAGACATCGCCGTGCTCAAGGAGTCCGGCGTGCCTTTCGAATTGCTCGACCGTGAGGGCATTGCCCGCGTCGAGCCCGCCCTGGCCAACGTCACCGATATCCTCGCCGGCGCCCTGCGCCTGCCTAACGACCAGACCGGCGACTGCCAGATGTTCACCTCGCGCCTGGTGGAAATGGCCACCCAGCTGGGTGTGGAGTTCCGTTTTGGCCAGGACATCCAGCGCCTCGACTTCGCCGGCGACCGGATCAATGGCGTATGGATCGACGGCAAGCTGGAAACTGCCGATCGCTACGTGCTGGCCCTGGGCAGCTACTCGCCGCAATTGCTCAAGCCGTTGGGGATCAAGGCCCCGGTGTACCCGCTCAAGGGTTACTCCCTGACCGTGCCGATCACCAACCCGGCGATGGCCCCGACCTCGACCATTCTCGACGAGACCTACAAGGTCGCGATCACCCGCTTCGACAACCGTATCCGGGTCGGCGGCATGGCCGAGATCGCGGGCTTCGACCTGTCGCTGAACCCGCGTCGGCGCGAAACCCTGGAGATGATCGTCAACGACCTCTATCCTCAGGGCGGCGATCTGGCGCAAGCCAGCTTCTGGACCGGCCTGCGGCCAACCACCCCGGACGGCACGCCGATTGTGGGTGCCACACCGTTTCGCAACCTGTTCTTGAACACCGGCCACGGCACCCTGGGTTGGACCATGGCGTGCGGTTCCGGTCGCTTGCTGGCTGACCTGATGGCGAAGAAAACGCCGCAGATCAGCGCCGAAGGCCTCGATATTTCTCGTTACGGTAATTCTCAGGAGACAGCCAAGCATGTCAATCCAGCGCCAGCTCACCAATGAACGCATGAGCCAGATTGTCGTTCACAGCGGCACCGTCTATCTGGCGGGGCAGGTCGGCGACGACATGACCGCCGGAATTGAACAGCAGACCAGCGAGACCCTCGCCAACATCGAGCGTTTACTGGACCTGGCAGGCACCGACAAGAGCAAGTTGCTGTCAGTGACCATTTACCTGAAAGACATCGACGCCCACTTCGAGGGCATGAACGCTGTCTGGGACAAATGGCTGCCAAAAGGCGTTGCGCCTGCCCGTGCCACCGTCGAAGCCAAGCTGTGCGAGCCCGAGATCCTGATCGAGCTGTCCGTCGTCGCCGCTTTGCCTTAAACACCGATCCCTCTGCCGGTGCTGTCGGCGGTTCGCGCCGTCGGCCAGCACCGGTTTTTTCTTCCCTCATGACCGCCTAGAAGTCTGCCGCCATGCGTCCTGCCCGTGCCCTGATCGACCTTCAAGCCCTGCGTCACAACTACCAACTGGCCCGCGAGTTGTCGGGCGTCCGTGCCCTCGCCGTGATCAAGGCCGATGCCTATGGCCATGGTGCGGTGCGCTGTGCCCAGGCACTGGAAGCCGAGGCCGACGGTTTTGCCGTGGCCTGCATCGAAGAAGCCCTGGAGCTGCGCGCGGCGGGGATTCGTGCGCCGGTGCTGCTGCTCGAAGGCTTTTTCGAGGCCAATGAGTTGGCGCTGATCATCGAGCATGACTTCTGGTGTGTGGTGCATTCGCTGTGGCAGCTCGAGGCGATCGAGAAGGCAACCCTGGCCAAGCCGCTGACGGTCTGGCTCAAGCTCGACTCGGGCATGCACCGGGTTGGCCTGCATCCCAAGGATTATCAGACGGCCCATCAGCGGCTGCTGGCCAGTGGCAAAGTGGCGAAAGTGGTGTTGATGAGCCACTTCGCCCGGGCCGATGAGCTCGATTGCGTGCGCAGCGACGAGCAGGTGGCTGTGTTTCAGGCTGCCCGCGAGGGGCTGGCGGCGGAGGTCAGCCTGCGCAACTCGCCGGCGGTCCTGGGTTGGCCGAGTATCCCCAGTGACTGGGTGCGCCCCGGCATCATGCTGTATGGCGCCACCCCGTTCGAAGAAAACAACCCGGTGGCCGCGCGCCTGCAACCGGTTATGACCCTGGAATCGAAAGTGATCTGCGTGCGTGAGTTGCCGGCCGGCGAGCCGGTGGGCTACGGCGCCAAGTTCGTCACCACCCGGCCGATGCGCATTGGGGTGGTTGCCATGGGGTATGCCGACGGTTACCCGCGCCAGGCGCCGACCGGCACGCCGGTCCTGGTGGCTGGCCAGCGCAGCCAATTGCTGGGTCGGGTGTCCATGGACATGCTGTGCATCGACCTCACCGATGTGCCCCAGGCCGGCCTGGGTTCGACCGTGGAGTTGTGGGGCAAAAACATCCTCGCCAGCGACGTGGCGATGGCCGCGGACACTATTCCTTACCAGATTTTCTGCAATCTGCGCCGGGTGCCAAGGCTCTACTCCGAGGGTTGAAGGCCAGTGGTCGGAACCTGACAGGCCGCTCCTGGGTGGATTGGAGGGCAAGTGTTGTAAATACTGAACGCTATCGCCATGATAATGCGCAATTACAACAACGCCTGATTCCCCTAGGAGACTGCCGCATTGGACGTCGGTGAACGACTGCAATCCATCCGTAAACTGAAAGGTCTTTCCCAGCGTGAACTTGCCAAGCGCGCGGGCGTCACCAACAGCACCATTTCGATGATCGAGAAGAACAGTGTCAGCCCCTCGATCAGCTCGCTGAGGAAGGTTCTTGGCGGCATCCCCATGTCCATGGTCGAGTTCTTTTCCGAGGAAATCCTCCAGGAAACCCCGAGCCAGATCGTCTACAAAGCCCATGAACTGATCGATATTTCCGATGGCGCCGTGACCATGAAACTCGTGGGGCGCGCCCATCCCAGCCGTGCCATTGCCTTTCTCAACGAGATCTACCCGCCGGGCGCCGACACCGGTGAGGAAATGCTCACCCACGAAGGCGAAGAAACCGGAATTCTCGTCGAAGGTCGCCTTGAGCTGGTGGTCGGGCTTGAAACTTTTGTGCTCGAAGCGGGCGACAGCTACTACTTTGAAAGTACCAAGCCGCACCGTTTCCGAAATCCTTTCGATGTACCGGCGCGACTAATCAGCGCAGCCACGCCAGCGAATTTCTAATAGAAGAGGCGTCCTGCAAGGCTTGCGGCGACGCCCGAAGTGCCATTTCGCCACCTTTAAGACCCCATCGACTTTAGGGTTGTTTCAGTGTGGCGGGCTAACCGTTATACTTGCGCCCGCCTGCGAAACCGTGGCCGCGGGCGTGACTAGCCACCATTGAGGGTGTACGCGTGAACCTAATTATGAAAATGCTGGCCGCACCAGCAACCGTATTGGCCCTATGGGCAGTCAGCGCTCAAGCTGCGACTAATGATGATATTGCCCAACGTCTTGCACCGGTCGGTCAGGTCTGTGTTCAGGGGCAGGAATGCAAGGGCATGGAAGTCGTCGCCTCTGTCGGTGGTGGAGGGGCGAAAACCCCTGATGAAGTGATTGCCAAGCATTGCAATGCTTGCCATGGCACCGGTCTGCTCGGCGCACCGAAAATCGGTGACACCGCAGCCTGGAAAGAGCGTGCCGACCACCAGGGCGGCCTCGACGGCATCCTGGCCAAGGCCATTACCGGGATCAACGCCATGCCGCCAAAAGGCACCTGTGCCGATTGCTCCGATGACGAGCTCAAAGGCGCCATCGAGAAGATGTCTGGCCTGAAATAAGGTCAATCTTCAGCGAAAAAGCCGCTTACGAGCGGCTTTTTTGTGCCCGCGATTCGGCCACCGCACTGGTCAATGCAGTAAAGACCCGGCAAGCTCGGTCCAACCCCAATTCATGGAACGTTCGGGAGAGTCGTATGGTGCAGTTGTGTTCAATCGAGCAGGCGGTCGATGACGTGCTGGCGCGCCTGCCGGCGCATATCCACATGGGCATGCCCCTGGGCCTGGGCAAGCCCAACCAGTTTGCCAATGCGCTGTACCGCCGCATCAAGCAACTGCCCGAACGGCAGCTGACTATCTACACCGCCTTGAGCCTGGGCCGTCCGACCTTGGGCGATGGCTTGCAGAAGCGCTTTCTCGAACCCTTTGTCGAACGCATATTCGGCGACTACCCCGAGCTGGATTTCCTCGCGGACCTGCAACACGACAGCCTGCCCCGCAACATCCATGTCGAGCAGTTCTTCATGCAGCCCGGGAGCCTGCTCAACAGTGCCCCGGCGCAGCAGTACTACGTCAGCAGCAACTACAGCCACGCCGCCCGCGACATCAACGCCAGTGGCCTGAACCTGGTGGCGCAGCTGGTGGCCAGCCACCCTGATCATCCGGATCGACTGAGCCTGAGCTGCAACCCGGACATCACCCTCGACCTGCTGCCGATGATTGCCAAGCGCCGCGCCGCCGGCGAGACCATCCTCATGGTCGGCCAGGTTCACGACGAGCTGCCGTACATGCCGGGTGACGCCGAGCTCGACATGGACGGCTTCGATCTGTTGATCGATGAAAAGGACCGCACCACGCTGTTTTCCACGCCGAACATGCCGGTGGGGTTCCAGGACCATTTCATCGGTTTGCACGCCAGTACCTTGGTGCGCGACGGCGGCACCTTGCAGATCGGCATCGGCTCCATGGGCGACGCCCTGACCGCCGCGTTGCTGGCCCGGCAGGCGGACAACGATGCCTATCGCTCACTGCTGACCGACATCGATGCCTATTACTGGGCGCCGCTGATTGGCCGCGAAGGCGGAGTCGAGCCTTTCGCCAAGGGCCTCTACGGTTGCAGCGAAATGTTCGTCAACGGCCTGCTGGTGCTGGCGGACGCCGGGATCGTGCGGCGCAAGGTCTACCCGGATATCAAGACCCAGCAGCAGGCCAATGACGGCACCCTGGATGAAGCGGCGCAAACCGACGGCATCTCGATACATGGCGGGTTCTTCCTCGGGCCGCGCAGTTTTTATCAGCGCCTGCGGGAGCTGCCGCAAAGCAAGCGCCTTGAATTCAACATGACGCGCATCAGCTACATCAACGAGCTGTATGGCCAGGAAGAGCTCAAGCGCCTGCAACGTCGGGATGCGCGGTTTATCAACAGTTCGATCATGGTCACCTTGCTCGGCGCCGGTATCGCCGATCAGTTGGAAGACGGCCGGGTGCTGAGTGGGGTCGGCGGCCAGTACAACTTCGTCGCCCAGGGCCATGCGCTGGAAGGCGCGCGTTCGGTGCTGATCCTGCGCAGCTGGCGTGAATCGGGCGGCGAGGTCAGTTCGAACGTGGTCTGGGAATACGGGCACTGCACCATCCCGCGCCATCTGCGCGATATCGTGGTCACCGAGTACGGCATTGCCGACCTGCGGGGCAAGACCGACGCCAAGGTGATCGAGGCCCTGCTCAATATCAGTGATTCACGCTTTCAGCCCGGGTTGATCGAGCAGGCGCAGAAAGTCGGCAAGCTGCCCAAGGACTTTCAGCTGGAGCCGCGGTTTACCGACAACAGCCCACAGCGTTTGCAGGCAATTCGCGCAAGGCACTCGCACTTGTTCCCGGAGTATCCGTTGGGCAGTGATTTCAGTGCGCAAGAGCGGGATCTGCTGCGGGCCCTCAACTGGCTCAAGAGCAAGTTCAAGCTCACCGAGATTCTGGAGCTGGGCAAGGCTGCGCTGGACGCGCCGGAGGCCGAGGCGTTTCCCCTGCATCTGGCGCGCATGCAGCTGGAGAAACCCGAAGGCTTGCGTGAGGATCTGTATCAGCGGCTGCTGCTGGCAGCCTTGCAGGAAACCCGCCTGTAACGGCGGGTCACCCGTGGCGCCGGCACGCCGCCGGCGCCGTCGCGCACTTTACTCGATGAAGCTGACCACGCCGCCGGCCAGGGATTGCACGCGGGCCAGGGATTCCACGCGGTAGCCCTGGGCATCCAGTTCGGCACGCCCGCCCTGGAACGACTTTTCGATGACGATACCCAGGCCGGCAACGGTGGCGCCGGCCTGCTTGATGATCGAAATCAGCGCCTGGGAGGCCTTACCGTTGGCCAGGAAGTCATCGATGATCAGCACCCGGTCGCTGCTGGTCAGGTGCCGTGGCGAGATGGCCACGGTGCTTTCCGTCTGCTTGGTGAAGGAGTAGACGGTGGCCGACAACAGGTTTTCGGTCAGGGTCAGGGACTGGTGCTTGCGGGCGAAGATCACCGGCACACCGAGGTTCAGGCCGGTCATGATCGCCGGGGCAATACCCGAGGCTTCGATGGTGACGATCTTGGTAATGCCCGAATCCTTGAACAGCGTGGCGAATTCGTCGCCGATCAGCTTCATCAATTGCGGGTCGATCTGATGGTTGAGAAAGGCGTCGACTTTCAGGACCTGATCGGAAAGCACGATGCCTTCTTCGCGAATTTTCTTGTGCAGTGCTTCCATGAAGCTTTCCTCTTTGGGCGCCTTGTGCGCCTAAGCGCTGATAAATAGTGTGCGGTAAAAAGTCGGCAATTCTAGCGCTTTAACATCGCGCGTATATCCGCCAGTGCGGTGTTTCCGCGAACGGCTTTGACTTCGGTCGGCGTGTCGTCATTGCCTTCCCAGGCCAGGTCGTCCGGTGGCAGCTCATCGAGGAAGCGGCTGGGCGCGCAATCGATGATCTCGCCGTACTGCTTGCGCTTGGCGGCGAAGGTAAAGGCCAGGGTCTGGCGTGCGCGGGTAATGCCCACGTAGGCCAGGCGCCGCTCTTCCTCGATGGTGTCGGCTTCGATACTGGAGCGGTGCGGGAGGATTTCCTCTTCCATGCCCATGATGAACACGTAGGGGAATTCCAGGCCCTTGGAGGCATGCAAGGTCATCATCTGCACGCCTTCGGCGCCGTCTTCCTCTTCCTGCTGACGTTCCAGCATGTCGCGCAGGACCAGCTTGCCGATGGCGTCTTCGACGGTCATGTCGCCGTCTTCGTCTTTTTCCAGGGTGTTTTTCAGGGCTTCGATCAGGAACCACACGTTGCCCATGCGGTAGTCGGCGGCCTTGTCGCTGGAGCTGTTGGTGCGCAGCCAGTTCTCGTAGTCGATGTCCATGACCATGCTGCGCAGGGCAGAGATCGGGTCCTCGCCGGCGCATTGCTCGCGCACCCGGTCCATAAAGCGCTTGAAGCGCGCCAGGCGGTCGGTGAAGCGGCTGTCCAGGTGCTCGCCAAGACCGATCTCATCGGTGGCGGCGTACATCGAAATCTTGCGCTCGGTGGCGTAGTTGCCGAGTTTTTCCAGGGTCGTCGAGCCGATTTCCCGGCGCGGCACGTTGATCACCCGCAGGAAGGCGTTGTCGTCATCCGGGTTCACGATCAGGCGGAAGTAAGCCATCAGGTCTTTCACTTCCTGGCGTCCGAAAAAGCTGTTGCCGCCGGAAAGTCGGTAAGGAATCTGATGATGCTGCAGCTTCAGCTCGATCAGCTTGGCCTGATAGTTACCGCGATACAGGATCGCGAAATCGCTGTACGGGCGATCCGTGCGCAGGTGCAGGGTGAGAATCTCCACCGCCACCCGCTCGGCCTCGGCGTCTTCGTTGCGGCAGCGGATCACGCGGATCTCGTCGCCGTGGCCCATCTCGCTCCACAGCTGTTTTTCAAACTCGTGGGGGTTGTTCGAGATCAGCACGTTGGCGCAGCGCAGGATACGGCTGGTGGAGCGGTAGTTCTGCTCCAGCATCACCACTTTCAGGGACGGATAGTCGTCCTTGAGCAGCATCAGGTTTTCCGGGCGGGCGCCGCGCCAGGCGTAGATCGACTGGTCGTCGTCGCCGACCACGGTGAACTGGTTGCGCGTGCCGATCAGCAGCTTCACCAGCAGGTACTGGCTGGCGTTGGTGTCCTGGTATTCGTCCACCAGCAGGTAGCGCACCTTGTTCTGCCACTTTTCCAGGATGTCGGTGTGTTCCTGGAACAGCTTCACCGGGAGCAGGATCAGGTCGTCGAAGTCCACCGCGTTGAACGCCTTGAGCGTGCGCTGGTAGTGGGTGTAGACGATGGCGGCGGTCTGTTCCTTGGGGTTGCGCGCGTTTTCCAGGGCTTCGGGCGGCAGGATCAGGTCGTTTTTCCAGGCGCCGATCATGTTCTTGATCTCGTCGACGCCGTCGTCGCCCGAGTATTCCTTCTGCATGATGTCGGTCATCAGGGCCTTGACGTCGGTCTCGTCAAAGATCGAGAAGCCCGGTTTGTAGCCCAGCCGCACATGTTCCTTGCGGATGATGTTCAGGCCCAGGTTGTGGAAGGTGCACACGGTCAGCCCACGGCCCTCGCCGCCCTTGAGCAGGGTGCCGACCCGCTCCTTCATCTCCCGCGCGGCCTTGTTGGTAAAGGTCATGGCCACGATGTACTGGGCGCGGATGCCGCAGTTCTGGATCAAGTGCGCGATTTTGCGGGTGATCACGCTGGTCTTGCCGGAGCCAGCACCGGCGAGCACCAAAAGAGGGCCGCCGACGTAGTTCACGGCTTCTTGCTGCCGGGGATTGAGTCGGGACATGACGGAAAAGGGAGTCTGTTGCGAAATGGGCGGGCATTTTAACAGGCTGGACAGATTCTGCTGCCTCTCTCCGACTTGTGACGCAACACGCGATCTAAATTTGCCGGTTTTGATACTTTCCCGCAGGATGCGCGCTGCATATGCGTCTAATGTTCGAGTTAGAGCGGTACAAGAAATTGCGTTTGATAATCAATATCATTTGTCATTGTTTATTCGCGCGTCATAATGCCCACCGCCAACTTCTTTTGCAGAGTCTAGGGAGCTAGCTTGTCTAAGCCTGTCGAACCCTTGCGTTTGCTGCTACTGGCCGAAGAGCCGGCATGGGCAGCGTTGTTGCGCGAGTGTCTCGCTCCGTTGGGAGACTCGGTTGTGCTGATCAGTGCCCCGACCTGGGATTCTGTCAGCCGTCTGTTCAATGACGATCGCAGCGCGGTCTTGTTGACCATTGCCTCCCTGCAACCGGCCCCCGGTCGCTGCAGTTTGCCCACCGTCCTGCTGCTGGACCACGAACCCTCGGTGACCCCGGTGGGTGTCAGTGACTGGCTGGTTCGCAGCGCCCTGAACCCCGATATCCTGCGGCGCTGCCTGCGCCATGTGCGTGAGCGCGGGGTGCTGGAAACCACCCTGCAACGCCTGGCCGAACAGGACCCGCTGACCGGTATCGCCAACCGCCAGGGGTTCCAGACCCTGCTTGCCGCGCGCCTGGTTGAAAACGAAGGACGCGGGCTGGCACTGGGGCACCTGGACCTCGACAACTTCCGCCATGCCAACGACGCCCTCGGCCACCAGGCCGGCGACCGTTTGATCCTGCAGGTGGTCTCGCGGCTCAAGAGCCAGCTTGAGGCGGGTGATCAACTGGCGCGCCTGGGCAGCGACGAGTTTGCCTTGCTGATCGATACACGCCGTGCGCCGCAGCGGGCCGAATGGATGGCCGAGCGCATTACCGAGGCCATGGCCGAACCCTACTGGATCGACGGCGAAAGCCTGCTGATCGGCTGCAGCCTGGGCGTGGCCCATGCCCGGGCCAATGCCGGGGCGGACCCGCTGATGTGGCACGCGCACATCGCCATGCAGCAGGCCAAGAGCACCCAGGGCTGCACCTTTCATATCTTCAACGAACGCATCAATCGCAATGCCCGCAGCCTCGCCGACCTGGAAAGCGAACTGCGCCGAGCCCTGCGCCGCGACGAGCTGGAGTTGCATTACCAGCCGCGCCTGAACCTGCATGACGGACAAATCGTCGGCCTCGAGGCCCTGGTGCGCTGGCGCCACGGTGAACGGGGCCTGCTGCCGCCCAGCGAGTTCGTGCCCCTGGCCGAGCAGAGCGGGCTGATCGTGCCCCTGGGCTACTGGGTGATTTCCCGTGCCCTGCGGGACATGCAGGCCCTGCGTGAGCGAGGCCTGCCGCCGCTGCACATGGCGGTCAACCTGTCGTTCCGGCAGTTCCAGGACAGCCAGCTGCTGTCGACCCTGAGCCGGCTGATTGCCGAGCGCGGCGTCGAAGCGCAGTGGCTGGAGTTCGAACTGACTGAAACCGCAGTGATGCGCCGCAGTGACCTGGTCAAGCAGACCATGGACGCCCTGGGGCGCCTGGGCGTGCGGTTTTCCCTGGACGACTTCGGCACCGGCTTCTCGTCCTTCGTGCACCTCAACAGCCTGCCGATCGCCCTGCTCAAGATCGACAAGAGTTTTGTCGGCGGCATGGAGCTGCGCGAGGAGAACCGCAAGCTGGTTCACGCCATGATCAACCTGGCGCACAACCTCAACCTGGAAGTGGTGGCCGAAGGGGTCGAAACCCCGGAGCAACTGGCTCTGCTGCGCGGCTTCGGCTGCGACCAGGCGCAGGGCTACCTGATCAGCAAACCGCTGCCCCTGGCGGAGTTGGTGGAGTACCTGACCTTTGGCAGCAGCCAGCGATCCATGGCGGATGTGCTGAGCTAACCAGCCTGGCGAGGGGGCAATCCCGCTCGCCGGTTCAACCGACCTTTACGAATCCACCTGGGCCGAGGCATAGGCCGATGGCTGCACCTGGGGCTCCAGGCGCAGCATGCGTTTCATCCGCCATTCGAAGGCCAGGGTCAGGCTGATGGCGGCGCAGGCCAGGCCCAGGGCCAGCCCCCACCACACGCCGGTCGGCCCCCAGCCCAGGGTGAAGGCCATCAACCAGGCCGCCGGGGCCCCGATCAACCAGTAGCAGCCAAGGCCGACGAGGAAGGTGGTCTTGGCGTCCTTGAGCCCGCGAATTGCGCCCATGGCGATGGTTTGCGTGCCGTCGAACAGTTCGAACCAGGCCGCCACCGCCAACAGGCTCACGGCCAGGTTGATCACTTCGCGGAAGGCCGGGTCATTGTGGTCCAGGAACAGCCCGATCAACTGATTCGGCAGCAGCCAGAACACCATGGCAAAACACAGCATCGCCACCGCACCGAAGGCGATCCCCACCCGTCCCGCCAGGCGCGCGTCGAGCAGTTGCCCGGCGCCGTAGTGCTGGCCGATGCGCATGGTGATCGCATAGGAAATCCCCGCCGGCACCATGAACGCCACCGAAACGATCTGCAGCGCGATCTGGTGCGCCGCCAATTGGGTGCTGCCCATGGTGCCCATGCACAGCGCGGCGAAGGCAAACAATCCGACCTCGACCGCATAGGTGCCGCCGATGGGCAGGCCCAGGCGCCACAGCTCCCGCAGGTAGTGCCGGTTGGGCCGCGACAAGCCCTGGCGCAACGGATAAGGGGCGTACGCCGGATGCCGCCGGATATGCCAGGCCAGGGCCAGGGCCATGCAGTTGGCGACGATGGCGGTCACCAGGCCGATGCCCATCAGGCCCAGTTTCGGCAGGCCGAACATGCCGGTAATCAGTGCGTAGTTGAGCAGGAAGTTGGCCACGGTGCCGCCCAGGCTGATGACCATCACCGGCGTGGCGCGGCCGATGGCGCTGGTAAAGCCGCGCAAGGCCATGAAGCTCAGGTAGCCGGGCAGGGCGAAGGGCAGAATCAGCAGGAACTGCGCGGCGGAGTCGACGTTGGTTTCGGTCTGGCCGAACAGCAGCAGTACCGGCTTCAGGTTCCACAGCAGCAGGCCTGCCACCAGCGCCATCAGCCAGGCCAGCCACAGCCCGGCCTGGGTCAGGCGCGTGGCGCCTTCGATGTCGCCGGCACCCTGACGAATCGCCACCAGGGTGCCGACCGCGGCAATCACCCCGATGCAGAAAATCGACACGAACGAATAGCTGGCCGCGCCCAGCCCGCCACCGGCCAGGGCCTCGGGGCTGAGCCGGGCCATCATCAGGGTGTCGGTGAGGACCATCAACATGTGCGCCAACTGCGAGGCGATCAGCGGCCCCGCCAGCCGCAGGATGGCCCGGAGTTCGGTACGTGCTGGATGCTGCATGGTCATCAGGCTCGGCAATGGTCAATGGGTCAAGAGCGCTGATTCTCGGCGCTTGTGGCGCATTGCACAAAAGGATAAAAACGATTGCTGGCATGATTAAAACTCATGCGAACCGGTTTCTGGTAGCGTGGCCGCACTGCCCACGGAGAGCGTTATATGTCGCGTCGTCTTCCAGCCCTGTATGCCTTGCGCGCCTTTGAGGCGGCGGCCCGGCACAGTTCGTTCACCCGCGCGGCCGAAGAGTTGTCGATTACCCAGAGCGCGGTCAGCCGGCATATCCGCACCCTGGAGGAGCACTTCGCCTGCCGGCTGTTCAAGCGCAGCGGGCGCAACCTGCAACTCACGGAAGCGGCGCGCCTGCTGCTGCCGGGCGTTCGCGAAGGCTTCAGCGCCCTGGAGCGGGCCTGCAATACCTTGCGCGCCGAGGATGACATTCTGCGGATGAAGGCGCCGTCGACCCTGACCATGCGTTGGCTGCTGGCGCGGCTCAGCCGTTTTCGCCACCTGCAGCCGGGCAACGAGGTGCAACTGACCAGCGCCTGGATGGACGTCGATTCGGTGGACTTCAACCAGGAACCCTTCGACTGCGCGGTGCTGCTGAGCAACGGCCACTTTCCGGCGGACTGGGAGGCCAGCTACCTGTTTCCCGAGCTGTTGATCCCGGTGGGGGCGCCGAACCTGCTCAATGACCAGCCCTGGGATGTGGCCCGCCTGGCCGTCACCGAATTGCTGCACCCGACCCCGGACCGTCGCGACTGGCGCAGCTGGCTGGAGCGCATGGGCTTGTCCGATCAGGTCTCGCTCAAGGGCGGGCAGGTCTTCGACACCCTGGAACTGGGGATGATTGCCGCGGCCCGGGGCTACGGCGTGTCCATGGGCGATTTGCTGATGGTCGCCGAGGATGTGGCCCAGGGCCGGCTGAGCCTGCCGTGGCCGACTGCGGTGGCCAGTGGCGAGAACTATTACCTGGTCTGGCCGAAAACCCGGCCCGGAGGTGAACGTTTGCGCCGCCTCAGCGATTTTCTCCAGGGCGAGGTCCAGGCCATGCAATTGCCTGAGGTAGAGCGCCTCGGCTGAATCGATGAAGCGCCCGCGGGAGCGGCCTTGAGCGATAACCGTGCGAATTGCTCAAGTATTCATCGTTGCCGCCGAATCCTAGAAAGTGGAACTTGCGTCCCGCAGCGTTCCCGCCGTCCCCCCTTACTGGAAAATTTTGCCGAGCACGCGACCTGATCAGGATGATCCGGGCCCTCGGTCAGGAGCCGTCATGCCTCAACCCCGTGCCCGGATTGCCTCACAGCTGGGCCTTGCCCTGGCTGTGATCTTGGCGATCGTGATCAGCGGCAGTGCCGTTTTTGCCCTGCGTTCGCTGGATTCCGCCAACCTCGACACGCGGGAAGAGCACCTGGCCAGCGAAGCGCGGCTGCTGGCCGATCAGCTCAATACGTTCCACAGCACCCTGCGCGAAAGCACCCAGCGCCTGAGCGGGCTGTTCGAAAAACGCTTCAGCGGCGGCCTCAGCCTGCACCCCGAGCAGCCGGTGACAGTGGCCGGCACCTCCACGCCGGGCCTGCACCTGGGCAGCCAGGTGTTGAACAACAACTTCGAGGAAGTCGACGAGTTCAAGCAGATGACGGCCGGCGTGGCGACCGTGTTTGTCCGCAGCGGCGATGATTTTGTCCGCGTCAGCACCTCGCTGAGCAAACAGGACGGCAGCCGCGCCATCGGCACCTTGCTCGACCATGCCCACCCGGCCTACCAGAAGCTGATGGCGGGGCAGGGCTACGTCGGCCGCGCGCTGCTGTTCGACCGGTCCTACATGACCCAATACACCCCGGTGCGCGACAGCAGCGGCAAGGTGATTGCGGTGTTGTTCGTCGGTTTCGACTACACCGATGCGCAGAACGCCCAGTTCGACAACCTCAGGCGCTTCCGCATCGGCCAGACCGGTTCCCTGGCCTTGCTGGATGAGCAAAACAAATGGCTGGTGCCGCCTGCCGGCGTGCAGGCGCTGGATCAGGCGCTGCCGACCATGGCCGAGCTGATTCGCCAGCCGGGCAAGGGCCGCTTCTGGAGCGACAAGGCCGAAGACTTCTACAGCCTGGCGGTGCCGTTCGAGGGTGGCCCCTGGGCGGTGGTGGCGAGCATGCCGAAAGCGGAAATCCGCGCGGTGACCTGGAGTGTCGGCCTGCGCCTGGTCATCGGCAGCCTGCTGGCGATGCTGCTGGCGGTAGGCGCGGCGGTCTGGCTGCTGCGCAGCAAGCTGGCGCCCCTTGCAGACCTGGTGCGCCAGGCCGAGGCCCTGGGTGCCGGCGACCTGAGTGTCCGGCTGAATGTGTCCAGCCAGGATGAGATCGGCCAGTTGGCGCGCAGTTTCAACCAGATGGGCGAAGCCCTGTCGACCATGGTCGAGCACATCCGCCGGGCGGCCCAGGAGGTCAACGGCAGGGCCCAGGCGCTGGCCGGATTGTCCGGTGGTGCCTACGAGGGCATGGAGCAGCAGTCCGGCGAGATCACCAGCATGGCTGGCGCTGTGGAAGAGTTCAGCGCCACCTCGCTGAACATCGCCGACAACATGGGCAACACCGAGCGGCTGGCCCAGGAAAACGCCCAGCAGACGCGCATCGGCCGTACCTCGATGGAAGAGGCGTCATCCTCCCTGGAGCAGATCGCCGGCGCCCTGAACAGCACTGCAACGGTGATCAACACCCTGGGCCAGCGTTCCCAGGAAATCGGCGGCATTGTCGGGGTGATCACCGCCATTGCCGACCAGACCAACCTGCTGGCGCTCAATGCGGCCATTGAAGCCGCCCGAGCCGGCGAGCAGGGGCGCGGGTTTGCGGTGGTGGCCGATGAGGTGCGCAACCTGGCCTCGCGTACCCGTGAGGCCACCGATGAAATCTCGGTGATGATCGGCAGCATCCAGCAGGAAACTGGCAACGCCATCAGCACCATGGAGCAGGGCAACCGGTTGATGCAGGAAGGCCTGTCGCGCAACGCCAATGTGGCTTCGGCCCTGGCGCGGATCGATGAACAGAGCCGCAGTGCCGGCCAGCAGTTCGCCGCCATCACCACCGCGACCCAGGAGCAGAGCAGCACCGCGACCCTGCTCAGCAGCAACCTGCAAAGCATCGCCCAGGCCAACAGCGAGCAGCGTGAAGTGGTGTCCAACCTGGCGATCACCGCCAAGGAACTGGAAGCCCTCGCCGCCGACCTGCGCCACGAAGTCGATCGCTTCCGCTAAGGCGCATCGGACACCTGTAGCCGCTGCCGAGCCTGCGAGGCTGCGCTGGCCTGATCGAACACCGGGCAGTGGCAGCACCATGAACGGCGCTCGGCAGCCGCTACAGGCCGGGGTCTACCCGCTTGCCGATATCCCGCAGGCGGGCCAGTTGGTCGACCATGGTCGGCGCCTTGTCCAGGCTGCTGACAAAGGTCCACAGGTAGGTCATCACCGCATACACGTGGCCGGCCTTGACCTCTGGCGACCGGGCCAGTTGGCTGATGGCGACCACAAACAGCGCCGCCGCCACCGTGCCGATAAACAGGTAGGCCACCACCTCGCGGTCCGAGAGCCAGATTCGCAGGCGCGACAGCACCCGGTAATGGCGCTGCAATGACGCCGCACCGACCCGGGCGACCATGCCGATCTCTTTTTCCAGCCGGTCATTGAGCCGCTCGTGCAGCGACTGGTTGCGCCGGGCAAAGCGTGGCAACAGGGTGCTGCACAGAACCAGTGCCAGCAGGCACGCCAGGCCGATCCAGGGCTCGATCAGCGCCAGCATCACCGCGGCGCCGACGATCGATACCAGGGCGGTGGCGATGGTCGGAATGTGTTTCTCGAAGAAGTCGACGAACTCCCGCGCCAGCACCACCCGTGCCGCAGCGGTGGATGTGTCTTGATTTTGCAGGCGCTGGTTGAGGATCACCGGCACCGCGAGGTCGGTGTAGATGCGGGTGAAAGTCCGGGTGTCCACGGCGCGTCGTGCGGCACCGACCACCCAGAACGCCAGCACCACCACCGCGTACACCAGGGCGCTGCCGGTGTCGCCGCGAATGATCGAGTCCACCGCAAAGCCGGCGAACAGCGGGTAGGCCAGGAGTAGGGCGTTTTCCAGGGCCACCAGGCTCAGGGTGAAAAACAGTTTGCCGGGGTACGCCCGGGCGATGGCCTTGAGGGTTTGGCCAGCGGATTGCTGACCGATCTTTTTGCTTTCATCCACAAGAATTTGCGACGTAACGCCTGACATGGGTGCACCGAAGGGAAGATAAACGCTAATATTGAGCGACTGCTCAATTATCTTTGAGCGAACGCTCAAAAGGCAAGCGCCGTCCATCCAGCGGCGTCCGGAGGCAAGCCCCATGTCGCGTATCGACCGTAAAGACCAGATCATCGCCGCCGCCCTGGAGCTGTTTCGCAGCAAGGGTTTCGCTGATGTGTCCACCCGGGATCTGGCAGAGCACGCCGGTTTGTCCCGCAGCCACGTCTACCACTACTTCAGCGACTGGAATGAACTGCGCCGTGAGGCCTTCGTGCGCTTTGCCGACGAGCAGCTTGAAACGGCGCGCCAATCCCTGGCAGGCGCCGCGCCGCTGGACGCGCTGCAAGGCTTCCTGCGCGACTGCCTGCCCGACTCGGCGGACGCTGGTTGGGCGCTCTGGCTGGACGCCTGGGACGAGGCCATGCACGACGCGCCCATGGCCGAGGCGTACCTGAAGATCAACGGCCAATGGCAGGCGATGCTGGCGCACATCATCGAGCAGGGAGTGGCCGATCAAGTGTTTCGCTGCCAGAACGCCGAACGCGCGGCGCGCCAACTGTTCGCCCAGACCATGGGCTATGCCGATGACCTGTTGTTGCAGCCCTCGCACGCGGCGGCGGCAGCGGCTTTGGACGAAGTCATGGAGGTGGCGCGTCTGCTGCTGGAGATTCGAGTAGCCAGCTAATACTGGGGCTTGCCTGATCTTGTCTGCCTGATGCGGTTTTTTATGCTTGCTGAAACGTTTCTTCAGCGCTATAAAAATTGCACAACTCCAAGAAAGGCAACCTCCATGACTCCGCTTAAACTGTTTGTCACCCTCGGCGCGCTGACAGCCGCCTCCCACGCCATGGCCTGGGACTATGTCCTGCTCGACACCGACAAGGCCGCACAAAACCTGCACATCACCAGCCAACAGCTGGGGCTCAAGATCGACAAACCCTTCTCTGTGACCCTGCGCACCCTGCACGGCGGGCGCCAGGAAGGGGTGAGCATTGTCGACATCGATAACGGTGCGATGAAACTCTCGGTGGTCCCCACCCGTGGCATGAACGTCCTCCAGGCTTCCGTAGGCTCGGTGCGCCTGGGGTGGGATTCACCGGTCAAGGAAGTGGTCAACCCGGCCTTTATCGAGCTCAACGGTCGCGGTGGCCTGGGTTGGCTGGAAGGCTTCAACGAGCTGGTCACCCGCTGCGGCTACGAATGGGTCGGCCACCCGGGGATGGACAACGGCGAGCTGCTGACCCTGCACGGCCGGGCGGCAAATATTCCGGCGAACAAAGTCACCCTGCACATCGACGAAAAGCCGCCCTATGCCATCAGCCTGCGCGGCGAGCTCAAGGAGCAGGCGTTCAAGAAGGTCGACTTCACGGTGGTCACCGAACTGCTGACCGAGCCCGGCAGCGTGAGTTTTGCCCTCAACGACACCCTGACCAACAACGGCGATTACCCGAAGGAATACCAGGCGCTGTACCACAGCAACTTCAGCACGCCGTTCCTTGAAGAGGGCGCGCGCTTTGCCGCACCGGTGAAGCAGGTCTCGCCGTTCAATGACAAGGCCAAGGCAGACCTGGGGCAGTGGCAGACTTATCGCGGCCCGACCCGCGACTACGACGAAACCGTCTACAACGTGGTGCCTTATGCCGATGCCAAGGGCGAGACTTTGGCCGTGCTGCACAACAAGGCCGGCAACCTTGGCGTCTCCCTGGGCTTCAACACGCAACAGTTGCCGGTGTTCTCGCTGTGGAAGAATACCGACACCCAGGGCCAGGGTTACGTCACCGGCCTGGAGCCTGGCACCAGCTTCTCCTACAACCGTCGCTACCAGCGGCCGCTGAACCTGGTGCCGACCATCGGTGCCAAGGAGCAGCGGCAGTTCCAGATTCGCTACAGCCTGCTGGCGGACAAATCGGCTGTGGATAAGTCCCTGGCCCGGGTCAGCCAGATTCAGGACGGACGCCAGACTGAAGTGCGGCCAACGCCCCTGGTCGACCTGTCCAAGGAGTGATCACACGCTGCTGGCGCTGGGGCGGTATTGCAGCGCTTCCGCCAGGTGCTCGCGGCTGATCTGTTCGCGTTGCTCGAGGTCGGCCAGGGTCCGGGCGACCTTGAGCAGGCGGTGCGCGGCGCGCAGCGACAGGGTCAAGCGTTCGCAGGCGTTCTCCAGCCAATGCTCGTCGGCTGTGGATAACGTGCAGTGCGCGCGCAGCCCCGGCAAATCGAGAAAGGCGTTGGCGCAACCCTGGCGTTGCTGCTGGCATGCCCGGGCCTGGGCCACGAGGGCGGCGGCGTGGGCCGTGTCTGACCCGGGCTGCGGGGTGGGGTTCAAGGCGGTGGTTTCCCGGGCGACGGTCAGGTGCAGGTCAATTCGGTCGAGCAGCGGGCCCGAGAGCTTGTTGCGATAACGCTGGATCTGCTCCGGGGTACAGCGACAGCGGCCGCTGGGTTCGCCCAGGTAGCCGCAGGGGCAGGGGTTCATCGCCGCCACCAGCTGAAAGCGCGCCGGAAAATGCACCCGATCCCGGGCGCGAGCGATCACGATCTCGCCCGATTCCAGCGGTTCTCGCAGCACCTCCAACACTTTGCGGTCGAATTCCGGCAGTTCATCGAGAAACAGCACGCCGTGATGGGCCAGGGTGATTTCTCCGGGTTGCGGTTTCGAGCCGCCACCCACCAGGGCCGGGCCGGAGGCGGAGTGGTGCGGTTGGCGAAACGGTCGTTGTGGCCAGTGGCACAAGGGGATGTGGCTGGCGACCGACTGAATCGCCGCCACTTCCAGGGCCTCCTGTTCCTGCAGCGGTGGCAGCAGGCCGGGCAGGCGGCTGGCAAGCAGGGTCTTGCCGGTGCCTGGCGGGCCGCTGAACAGCAGGTTATGGGCGCCTGCCGCCGCCACCAGCAGCGCCCGTTTGGCCGCCAGCTGGCCCTGGACTTCATTCAGGTCGGGGTAGGGGCGGTCCGCTTGCAGCAAACCATTGGACACAAAGGGCTCGATCGGCGCATGGCCATTGAAATGCGCCACCGCCTCAAGCAAATGGTCGACCGCGATCACTTTCAGGCCCGATGCCAGGCAGGCTTCTTCGGCATTCGCCCGCGGCACCACCAGCGTGCGTCCGGCACTGCGCGCGGCCAGGGCTGCCGGAAGCACGCCGCGCACCGCACGCACGGCGCCGGATAACGCCAGCTCACCCAGGCATTCGACTTCATCCAGCGCCAGGCTGGGCACCTGCACGCTGGCGGCGAGAATGCCCAGGGCGATGGCCAAGTCGAAGCGTCCGCCGTCCTTGGGCAGGTCGGCCGGTGCCAGGTTGAGGGTGATGCGCCGTGCCGGAAAGTTGAAACCCGAGTTGATGATCGCGCTGCGCACCCGGTCTTTGCTTTCCTTGACCGCGGCTTCCGGCAGCCCCACCAGGGTCAGCGCGGGCAGGCCGTTGGCCAGGTGCACTTCGACGCTGACCGCCGGTGCCTGCACGCCGACCTGAGCGCGGCTGTGGATGATCGCCAGAGACATGGGCCCTTCCTTGGTGAAGCCCATGCCGCGTCCTGCGGCGGGCGTTACAAGGATAGTTGGCGTGGCACCGACGGCAGCCGGGCAATGGGCACAGGATGTGTCATTCCGGTGGCTAGTCGCCCCTGACCTGCACCTGGTCGGGTTCCTGGGTTCCCACGCAGCCGGTCATTCGCTCGGCGGGTTGAGCCGGGCTTCGAGTTCGCTGACTTTGGCTTCAAGGCTTTCGAGGCGGGCGCGGGTGCGGGCCAGCACCACCATCTGGCTGTCGAATTCTTCGCGACTGACCAGGTCCAGTTTGCTGAAGCCGCTTTGCAGCAGAGCCTTGAACTGGCTTTCGATTTCATTGCGAGGCAGCGGGGTGTCGCCGCTGAACAGGCGGGAAGCGTGGCCGCTCAGGGCGTCGAGAAGGTCTTTGGGCGCGAGCATGGGAAGGTCCTGAAAACTGATGGCGCGCAGTGTATCACGCAGCATTCGCGGGCACGGACGAGGGCAGGCACGCACGTTTTTCGCGCATGGCGCCGCGCGGCGACGCACCGTTTTTGTGCGTATCTGCGGCGGTGATGGCGAGCTGATACTGGCGATCGCCGGCAAGGGGTTGAAATCAGGGGTTTTTCAGGAGCTGGCAAGGTTTCTGCTTAGGAGCTGATGACCCATGCACTGATGCAGTCGCTGTGACGAATGCAGTGCGGCAGACGCAGCGGGAAGTGTTTCGTCAGGAGCAGTTAGCTGGTGTCGGTCTGGCAGCGCAAGGCCGACGATGCGTTACAAAGCCAGGCACTGCGCTTAGACTTGAGTCGGGTTTGTTTTCCTGGGGCAAGTCCACCAATTCGGGAGAGAGTTTTCATGAAGCTAGTCACTGCCATCATCAAGCCGTTCAAGTTGGACGACGTGCGCGAGTCGCTGTCCGAGATCGGCGTGCAGGGCATTACCGTTACTGAGGTCAAAGGCTTCGGTCGGCAGAAGGGCCACACCGAGCTGTATCGCGGCGCGGAATACGTGGTCGATTTCCTGCCCAAGGTGAAGATTGATGTCGCCATTGACGACAAGGATCTTGACCGGGTTATCGAGGCGATAACCAAGGCGGCCAACACCGGCAAGATCGGTGACGGCAAGATCTTCGTGGTCAATCTGGAACAGGCTATTCGCATCCGTACCGGCGAAACCGATACCGACGCAATCTAAGCCGCCAAACCCCAACGCCCCAGGAGAAAACAATATGACTCTGCGTAAATTCGCAGGGCTAGGAGCCCTGTTGTCCCTCGTAATGCCCAGCCTGGCCATGGCGGCAGACGAAGTGGCGGCTCCAGTCCTCAACTCCGGCGACACCGCCTGGATGCTCACCTCGACGGCCCTGGTGCTGTTCATGACCATTCCCGGCCTCGCGCTGTTCTACGGCGGCATGGTGCGTTCGAAAAACATTCTGTCGGTGCTGATGCAGTGCTTCGCCATTACCGGCCTGATCAGCATCCTGTGGGTCATCTACGGCTACAGCATTGCCTTCGATACCACGGGCATGGAACAAGGCGTCGTCAACTTCAACTCGTTCTTCGGCGGCATGGGCAAGGCGTTCCTCGCCGGTGTCACCCCGTCCAGCATCACCGGGCCTGCGGCGCTGTTCCCTGAAGCGGTGTTCATCACCTTCCAGATGACCTTCGCGATCATCACCCCGGCGCTGATCGTCGGTGCTTTCGCCGAGCGCATGAAGTTCTCCGCGATGCTGATCTTCATGGGCATCTGGTTCACCCTGGTTTATGCACCGATTGCACACATGGTCTGGTCCGGTAATGGCGGCCTGATGTGGGACTGGGGCGTACTCGACTTCGCTGGCGGCACCGTGGTGCACATCAACGCCGGTGTGGCCGGCCTGATCGCCTGCCTGGTGCTGGGCAAGCGCAAAGGCTTCCCGACCACGCCGATGGCGCCGCACAACCTGGGTTACACCCTGATGGGCGCGGCCATGCTGTGGGTCGGCTGGTTCGGCTTCAACGCCGGCTCCGCTGCCGCCGCCAACGGCACCGCCGGCATGGCGATGCTCGTGACTCAGATCGCAACCGCTGCCGCCGCCCTGGGCTGGATGTTCGCCGAGTGGCTGACCCACGGTAAGCCAAGCGCCCTGGGTATCGCTTCGGGTGTGGTTGCAGGCCTGGTGGCCATCACTCCAGCCGCTGGCACCGTGGGCCCGATGGGCGCCCTGGTGATCGGCCTGGCCGCTGGCGTGGTGTGCTTCTTCTGCGCCACCAGCCTGAAACGCAAACTGGGCTACGACGACTCCCTGGACGCCTTCGGCGTGCACGGTATCGGCGGTATCCTCGGCGCGATCCTCACCGGTGTCTTCGCTGCTCCGTCGCTGGGTGGCTTCGGCACCGTGACCGACATCGCCGCACAGGTCTGGATCCAGTGCAAAGGCGTGGGCTTCACGGTGATCTACACCGCGATCGTCACCTTCATCATTCTCAAGGTGCTGGATGCCGTCATGGGCCTGCGCGTGACCGAGGAAGAAGAAGCGGTCGGCCTCGACCTGGCGCAACACAACGAGCGCGGCTACAACTTGTAGGTTCGCGAAAAAAAATGCCCGGCTTGCCGGGCATTTTTTTGCCCGGCGTTTGTCACTAACGCGAGGCTGAAAGGTTTTTTCCCCGGCGAGTCCAGGGGTTTGCCGGCGCTATTTTTCCCTGGCCAATTGCTTACAGCGCAGGGCGAGTATTAGGCGCTTTGTTTTTTCCCAGAGCGCGCTAGAATGCGCGCCGAATGTGCGGAGAACTGTATGTGGCAACAGACTCTGATTACCCTGCGGGCAAGGCCCCGAGGCTTTCACCTGGTAACGGACGAATTGCTCGCCGGCTTGCCTGAGTTGAAGGCCTGTCGGGTCGGTCTGTTGCATCTGTGGCTGCAGCATACCTCGGCCTCGTTGACCATCAACGAGAACGCCGATCCGGCGGTTCGACGTGACTTCGAGCGTTTTTTCAACGGGCTGGTGCCGCAAGGTATGGCCGGGTATGAACATAACGACGAAGGCGCGGACGACCTCCCGGCGCACTTCAAGGCCAGCCTGCTGGGCTGCCAACTGAGCTTGCCGGTATCGGCAGGGCGCTTGGCGCTAGGCAGCTGGCAAGGTGTTTATCTGGGCGAGCATCGAGATCATGGCGGTGCCCGTAAAGTCCTTGCCACCTTGCACGGTGATAAGGCATAAGCCGCTGGATACCAGCGGATGTTGATTTTTTTCCAGCGACCTTCGACAGTCGGCTCAGCTGGGCTATAACTAATCTGCTTTTCGCAAGTCATGAGGTAGAACATGAGCGACGATGATCTGGAAAACGACGACCTCGAAGTAGGCGACGAAGACGAAACCGAAGAAGGTCTTGAAGCGGCCGCCGATGACGTGGTCGAAGACGATGGTGGCGATGCTCCCGCGCCGACCGCCAAAGGCAAGGCCAAGGCTGCCGTATCGGTAGACGAGCTGCCGAGCGTCGAGGCCAAGAACAAAGAGCGTGATGCACTGGCGCGTGCCATGGAAGAGTTCCTGGCCCGTGGCGGTAAAGTGCAGGAAGTCGAGGCCAATGTGGTCGCTGACCCGCCCAAGAAGCCTGACAACAAGTACGGCAGCCGCCCTATCTAAGGCGCCTGCCCCGAAAAAAGCCCGCCGTCGCTGCGGGTTTTTTTTGGTGCTCAAAAAGTTGGGAGAAGCAGAGGCAGGCAGCGGCAAGCCGCAAGCTTGGAGCTTACCGCTTGCAGCTCAGATCTATTTCCAGCGGCCGAGGAGGGCGGGGAGTTCGGTCAGGCTGCGGATCTCGGCGTCGGGTGCGCGCTCGGCCTCCCAGGTTTTGCCGCCGGGATTGAACCAGATGGCCCGCAAGCCGGCCTGTTGGGCGCCGGCGATGTCGTCGCCGGGGTGGTCGCCGATGTGCACGGCGCTGTCCGCTGTCGCACCGCCACGCTGCAGGGCCTCGTGGAACAGGCGCGCATCGGGCTTGGCGATGCCGATGTCTTCGGCGCACAAGGCGAAGGTGAAGTAGTCCGCCAGGCCCAGGCGGCGCACGTCGGCATTGCCGTTGGTGACCACGCCCAGGGCGAAATGGTTGGCCAGGGCTTCCAGGGTCGGCACGACTTCGGGAAAGATCTGCAGCTGGTGCCGGGCGTGCAGGAACACCTCAAAACTCTGATCGGCCAGTTGATTGGCCTGGGCCTGGTCGTACCCGGCTTCTTCCAGGGCATGAAACAGCACGCGCCGGCGCAGGGCGCTGATGCGGTGCTTGAGGCTCGGATCCTGGCCCAGCACCCGTTCGCGAATGGCCCACAGATGCTCCACCGGCACACCGCCCAGGTTGGGCGCGTGTTCGGTCAGCCACTGGCGCAGGGTGGCTTCGGCGCTGACGATCACTGGCGCGGTATCCCACAGGGTGTCGTCGAGGTCGAAGGTGATCAGCTTGATGGTCATTGCTCACCGCCTTTGGTGCGTTTGGCCCGAGGATGGGCGCTGTCGTAGACCGACGCCAGGTGCTGGAAGTCCAGGTGGGTGTAGATCTGCGTGGTCTTGATGTCCGAGTGGCCCAGCAGCTCCTGCACCGCGCGCAGGTCCTGGGAAGACTCCAGCATATGGCTGGCGAACGAGTGCCGCAGCATGTGCGGGTGCAGGTTCTGCCCCAGTTCGCGCTCGCCCGCGGCCTTGACCCGGAGCTGGATCGCCCGCGGGCCAAGGCGCCGGCCCTTCTGGCTGACGAACACCGCATCGTCCGCCGGATTGCTCAGGGCCCGCAGGGGCAACCACAACTGCAGCGCCTCGCGGGCCTTTTTGCCCACCGGCAGGACCCGGGTCTTGCTGCCCTTGCCGTGCACCTGGACCAGGCCATCCGCCAGGTCCAACTGCTCCAGGTTGAGCCCGGTCAGCTCCGACAGGCGCAGGCCCGAGGAATAGAACAGCTCCAGGATCGCCTGGTCGCGGTGTGCCAGGAAGTCGTCCTCCACGGCGCCGTCCAGCAGTTGCAGGGCACGGTCGGTGTCCAGGGTCTTGGGCAGGCGACGTTCACCCTTGGGCGGCGCCAGGCCGTTGGCCGGGTCGTGGTTGCACAGGCCTTCACGGTTCAGATAGTGGTAGAGGCCGCGCACCGCCGACAGCAGGCGCGCCAGGCTGCGGGATGATTGTCCCTGCTGATGCAGGCGCGCGACCATGCTGCGCAGGGCCTGGATATCGAGTGTCGCCCAACTGGCGACCTGCTGCTTGGCGCACAGGGCCAGCACTTTGTTCAGGTCACGGCGGTAGGCTTCCAGGGTATGGGGCGACACCTGGCGCTCACTGCGCAGGTGCTCGCAGTAGGCGTCCAGCTGCCGTTCCATGCTCAGCGTACCGAGCGCAGCGAGTGGGTGAAGCGTGGCAGGAGTCGGCCCAGGACTTCGGCGATATAACTCAGAAACAGTGTGCCCACCGAGCTCTTGTAGTGCTGCGGGTCACGGCTGGCGATGGCCAGTACGCCGTGCACGCCCTGATGGGCAATGGCGACCACGGCGGTGGAGCCGATCTGCTTGCGCTGTTCTTCGCCGAACAGGAAGTCCAGCTCATGCTCGCGCAGGCTGCCGCTGACGCTCTTGCCCTCGGTGAGCAGGCCGCCAATGGCGGTCTGGGCCTCGCCGGCACTGACCCAGCGCCCCACCGGCATGGCGTTGTCGCCAAACAGGATCAGGCTGACAAAGGGCACCTGGAAGTCCTGGCGCAGGCTGTCTTCGACACTCATCACCAGGTCTTCGAGGCTGGTGGCATCCATCAGCGCCAGAATCAGGCGGCGGGTCTTTTCGAACAGTCGGTCGTTGTCGCGCGCCACGTCCATCAACTGCGAGAGGCGGTGGCGCATCTCGATGTTGCGTTCGCGCAGGATCTTCATCTGCCGCTCCACCAGCGAGATGGTGTCGCCACGCTGGTGGGGAATACGCAGGGCCGGGAGCAGTTCTTCGTGTTCGACGAAGAAATCCGGATGAGCCTCAAGGTAGGCGGCAATGGCCGCTGCCTCCAGGCTTTCGGAAGGGGATTCGTCGGGCTTTTCGGCTGGAACCTGAGGCTGGTCGGTCATGGGGTTCGCTCACTCATAGACGCACTTGTCCTTCGTATACGCGTACTGCCGGGCCGGTCATCATCACCGGTTGGCCTGGGCCTGCCCATTCGATGGACAGGCGCCCGCCTGGCAGGTCGATCAATAGCGGCGAATCCATCCACCCCTGGCTGATCGCGGCCACTGCGGCTGCGCAAGCTCCGGTGCCGCAAGCCTGGGTTTCCCCGGCCCCACGTTCCCAGACCCGCAGCTGCGCGCGCTGGCGGTCGATGACCTGGAGAAAACCGACATTGACCCGGGCCGGAAAGCGCGGGTGATGTTCGATTTTCGGGCCCAGCTCGTGCACCGGCGCGTTGTTGATATTGTCGACTCGCAGCACCGCGTGGGGGTTGCCCATGGACACGGCGGCCAGCTCGATCTGTTGGCCATCGACGTCGAGCGGGTAGCTCAAGGTCTGGGCCGGCGCGTCAAAGGGGATCTCGGCCGGAACCAGGCGCGGGGCGCCCATGTTGACGCTGATCTGCCCGTCGTTGCGGATATCCAGCTCGATGATGCCGCTCTTGGTCTCGACCCGGATCTGGCGCTTGGTGGTCAGGCGCTTGTCCAGGACAAAGCGCGCGAAGCAGCGGGCACCGTTGCCGCACTGCTCCACTTCGGAGCCGTCGGAGTTGAAGATCCGGTAACGGAAGTCCACATCCGGGTTGCTCGGTGCTTCGACAATCAGCAACTGGTCAAAACCGACACCGGTGTGGCGGTCGCCCCATTGCTTGGCGTGTTTGGGCAGAATGTGCGCGTGCTGGCTGACCAGGTCGAGAACCATGAAGTCATTGCCCAGGCCGTGCATCTTGGTAAAACGCAGCAGCATGGCTTACTCCGGCAGCAGGCTTTCGCCAGCAAACAACTCGGCTACCGTCTCGCGGCGACGCACTTCAACAGCCTGCTCACCATCGACCAACACTTCGGCGGCGCGGCCGCGGGTGTTGTAGTTGGAGCTCATGACGAAACCGTAGGCCCCGGCGGAATGCACGGCCAGCAGGTCGCCTTCCTCCAGCGCCAACTGGCGTTCCTTGGCCAGGAAGTCCCCGGTCTCGCAGATCGGGCCGACGATGTCGTAGGTCCGCGGCTCGGCATCCCGAGGGCGCACGGCCGTGACGTCCATCCAGGCCTGGTACAGCGCCGGGCGGATCAGGTCGTTCATGGCGGCATCGACGATGGCGAAGTCTTTGTGTTCGGTGTGCTTGAGGTATTCGACCTGGGTCAGCAGGACCCCGGCGTTGGCGACAATGAAGCGTCCGGGTTCGAACACCAGGGCCAGGTCGCGGCCGTCGAGGCGCTCGCGCACGGCCTTGACGTAGTCGGCAGCCAGCGGTGGTTCTTCATCGCGATAACGCACGCCCAGGCCGCCACCGAGATCGATGTGGCGCAGGTAGATCCCGCAGTCGCCGAGGCGATCCACCAGGTCCAGCAGGCGGTCGAGGGCGTCGATGAAGGGCGCCAGGGTAGTCAGTTGCGAACCGATATGGCAGTCGACACCCACCACTTCCAGGTTCGGCAGTTGTGCGGCGCGGACATACACGTCTTCGGCGTCGGCGATGGCGATGCCGAACTTGTTTTCCTTGAGACCGGTGGAGATGTACGGGTGGGTGCCGGCATCCACATCCGGGTTGACCCGCAACGATACCGGGGCCCGCACACCCAGCTCGGCGGCCACGACCTGCAGGCGCTCCAGCTCGTCGGTGGACTCGACGTTGAAGCAGTGCACCCCGACTTCCAGGGCGCGGCGCATGTCTTCGCGGCTTTTGCCGACACCGGAGAAGACGATTTTGTCGGCGCTGCCGCCGGCGGCCAGAACCCGCTCCAGCTCGCCACGGGACACAATGTCGAAACCGGCGCCCAGGCGCGCCAGGACGTTCAGAACACCAAGGTTGGAGTTGGCTTTTACCGCAAAGCACACCAGGTGCGGCGTGCCGGCGAGGGCATCGGCGTACGCGAGGTATTGTGCTTCGATATGCGCTCGGGAATAGACATAGGTTGGCGTGCCAAAGCGTTGGGCAATGGCGGACAACGCTACACCTTCCGCGAACAGCTCACCGTCGCGGTAGTTAAAAGCGTCCATGTTTTGCCCTTAGTAGGAGTCGTGCTTGTGCGACTGCGATTGCGACTTCGCTTGTTCTTCAGGGGACTTGCTGTCATCGGGGAGATACAGCGGACCTTTTTGACCACAGGCAGTAACGAGGCAGGCAACCGCGACGAGCGCAGCAAGGGAAGAGATCAGGCGCTTCATGGCGAAATCCTTGAGAATGCGTTAATTGCGCCCGAGTATACCGGCCACCTTGCAGCTTGCCTATGCGGCGCGGCTCCCGTCTGGCGGGCCTTTGCCCGCGGCGCCCGGGTGTCGGCGGGCGGGCGCGGTAATAATTTGCATGGCCTTTGTGCCCTTGATCGGTATCCTTTGCATTCGCCTGGATGCCTCCGTATCTTGCGGCGCTTGAGCGTGAGTAGACACTTTTTGAGGTTGCCACAATGAGTTTGACTGAAGCCCGTTTCCACGATCTGGTCGATACGACCCAGCAGATGCTGGAGGATATTTTCGACGAGAGTGACCTGGACATCGACCTGGAGAGCTCGGCCGGTGTTCTCACCGTCAAGTTCGAAAACGGCAGCCAGGTGATCTTCAGTCGCCAGGAGCCTTTGCGGCAGCTGTGGCTGGCGGCGCGCTCCGGTGGTTTCCACTTCGACTACGACGAAGAAAGCGAGCGCTGGATGTGCGACAAGAGCGAAGAGCAGCTGGGCGAAATGCTCGAGCGGATCGTCGAAGAACAGGCAGATATCAAGCTTGAGTTCGAAGGGCTCTGAGACCGTGACCCAAACTGCGCCGGTGCGTGCCCCCAAGCCGCTGTACAGCAATATCAGTCCGGCGGTGGCCTCGCCGTGCATCAGCCTGTGCCGCCTGGACGAAGAGAAAGTCTGCCGCGGCTGCTTTCGCCATGTCGAAGACATCCGCGAATGGCGCTCGGCCGATGACCAGCGGCGGCGCGACATCTGCGCCCAGGCGCTGACACGCCGAAATACGGCAGCCGACCTCGGCTAGGGTCTGTGGCCGGCGGCTTGTTTATTTACTGTGCTGTGGTAGTGTCCGGTTACGCCTCGCCACATCGAGGTCTGTGAGAACCCCGTCTTATTTGGCGGGGTTTTGCTTTTTTTGTGCAGAAAAAAGGAGTCTGCCTGGATCATGAGCACCGCACCTACCATCATCCTCACCCGCCTTGACGTGCAACGTCTGGAGCGCCTGATCGACAGCCTGGACGACTCGCTGCCTGGCGTTATCGCGCTGCAAACCGAGCTGGATCGCGCCGAAACACTGGTTGGTCACGATGAAGTCCCAGCGGGTGTCGTGACGATGAACTCGCGCGTGCATTGCCGTGAAGAAGGCAGTGGCAAGGATTACCACCTGACCCTGGTGTACCCGCAGGACGCCAATGCCGACGAGGGCAAGATTTCAATCCTGGCCCCGGTCGGCAGTGCGCTGCTGGGTTTACAGGTGGGTCAGCACATCGACTGGCCGGCGCCGGGCGGCAAGACCCTGAAGCTGGCACTGCTGGAAGTCGAATACCAGCCTGAAGCGGCCGGCGACTTCCATCTCTGAAGCCCCCTAGACCTGCTCGAGCGCGTCGTTCAGTGCGCGCTCCAGGTCAGACTTGTAGCGCAGGTACAGATTGCTCGGGCTTTGTGCATCGCCCAGCAGGCCCGACAGATCCAGGTCGGTGATGTAGCAGCGATAACGCTGCGTCTCGTGCCGCTGCTCGACGATTTCCCGGGCGACCACGCTGAACAGCTGGTCGCCATGCTCCAGTTCGGAGAACTCCCGCTGATTGCAATACAGGGTGACCTGCACCTGGCCCGGTGCAGCCTTGCCGATGATTGCCTGCACGTCATAAAACGGCTTGTCCACCGGGGTCAGCGGCGCCGGGCGTGGTTCCACGCGTCGCGCCCGGCCGCTGCCCGATGGCAGGATCTGGTAGTACAAGGCTTCCAGTGGCGCGACCGGCTGGCTGGCATCCATCGGCAACAGCGCGTCCCGGCGATACAGAATCGACTGCAGGAAGCGTTGCACCGGCACCAGCAGGCTTTGCTCGTCGTGGTAAGGCAGGCGCTGCTGCCAGAGGGCATTGAATTCATCGAGCACATAGAGTTCGGCTTCGCTGTCGATGATCCGGTAGAACACCTGGATGCACTCGGGCTGGCCCATGGGCAGGACCAGCGCCAGGTCCTGCTCCTCCAGGGCCATCGGGTCCAGGTGCAGCGGGCTGTAGCTCAGTTGTTCTTCGCCGAGGTAGGCCAGCAGCGCCGGCAGGCTTGCCAGGGCCACATGATTGACCTGCCCCGGCACCAGCTCCAGCACGTGGTAATGCTGCTGCACCTGGATCAGGTAGCGATGGTTGAGCTGACTGAGCAACAGGTTCTGCGCCATGTCGAAGATTTCCTCGACGCGCTGGGCGATGAACTGGGCGCGGTTGTGGCAGAAACAACGCACCCGCAGCCGTGGCTGGGTGCCGCGCGGCAGGTTGTTGAGGTAGTCACGCAGGCAGTCGAGCAGGGCATGGGCGCCGTCGTAGCGGCTGACCATCACCTCGTTCCAGCTATTGAGCGTGACCTGGTCGAGGGTCAGCACCAGGTTCTCCCGGACCCCGGCATAACTCAGGGAGTCGGTACGCTCGGTGGTCATCAGGATATTCAAGTCGCGGTGATGCTTGAGCGGGTCGACGCCGATATTCACCAGCACCAGCACCTCGCTGGGCACACTGGCATGCAGCAGCTGCTCTTCGCTGACCGTGGTCAGGGGCAGGGCGATGGTCTGTTGCAGGCTGCCCAGCAGGTTGAACAGCTCGAATTCGCTGAGGTCGCTGGTGCCGGGGTGCAGGGCCAGGCGCGTGGTGCTGTCGATCACGCCGTTGCGATGGCACCAGGTCAGCAGTTCCAGCAGCTCGCGGCTGCGCTTGATCGGCGCGAAGTTTTCCCATTCCAGGGCGCTCAGGCTGCCGTTGTACAAACCCCAATGGGATTGCCCGGATTCCCTGCGGTTCGGCGACTGGACCAGGGTCAGGGTGTCTTCGGCCAGGTCCGGGGCGATCCCCGGGTTGATGAATTCGATCTTCCCGGCCTTGCGTTCGAAGGCCGCGTACAGCCTGCGCCCGAGCACATTCAGGTCGCGTTTGTTGATCAGGCTGACGGTCTGCTCGGTGCGGGCGAACTGGGTCAGGAAGCGGTAGCTGTAGTTCAGCTCGTTGACCAGCGCCCGGCGCTCGGCGCTGACCTGGCGCACCTTCCACTGGCTGCGGCTGTCGAGCATGGCCAACTGGCGCTGGTCCCAGCCCCATTCATTGGCCAGGCGTTCGAGCAGCAAGCGTTGCCAACTCGGGTTGCGCGCGCCGCTGCCGCTGCTGAGCTTGCGATTGACCTTGAGGTACAGGCTGCGTCGCACCAGCTCCAGGCGTTCGGGTTCGGCGCGGGCCTTGAGGTATTCCTCGATGCGCCGGTAGACCACGATGTAGGGGTCCAGCTCGTCGAGGTCCAGGCGGTTGGCGAACACCGCCTGCTTGAAGCGCAGGCTCAGGCACTCGACCTTGGGGTGCTCGCTGGCATAGACCTCGGTCAGCAGCAGCTTGAGGACCGACTTGTACGGTGACTCGATGCCCTTGAACAACTGCCACAGCCCGGCGCCAATGAACTCCCCAGGGGGGATGCGTGCCAGGTGGCCGAGGTCGAGGTTTTCCTCGGCCGGCACAAAGCGCTTGGACAGCAAGGTCTGGGTGTACTGGGCGTAGCGGGCTTCCTCATACACCGGCACTAGCCACCACAACGGGGTGCGCCCGGCCAGCCAGATCGCGGTGCGATAGAACTCGTCGAGCAGCAGGTAGTGTTGGGTGGTGCCGCAGTCGTCGGAACTCAGCTGGGTATCGCGCTCGCCGCGCACGAAGCGGCTTGGATCGATCAGGAAGAAGTGCGCCTCGGCGCCCTGGCTGTCGGCCCAGGCTTCCAGCAGTTGGCATTTCTTGCGTAGTTCGGCGAGCTCGCTGTCGCTCAGATCCGGGGCGTGGCAGACCCAGACGTCCATGTCGCTCTGGTCGGCCTGGGCCAGGGTGCCCAGGCTGCCCATCAGGAACAGGCCATGGATCGGTCGCGGTGGATTGCCGTGGCGCGCCTTGTAGGAAAATGAGCGGGTCAGGCGCTGGGCTTCGGCCAGGGCCTGGGCGTCGGGTTCGTAATTGGACAGCCCGGCCGGGGTGCTGCCGGAAACATAACCTGGCAGCAGCGGGTGATTGACGTGGAAGAACAGCGGCAGCAGGTTGAGCACGCCCTGCTGGCGTGGCGACAACCCCTCCATGGCCCGGGCCATGCGGCCTTCATTGAGCTTGAGAAAACGCGCGCGCAATTGGCTGAGAACCTTGCGGTCGATTCCCTCGTCCAGATCGGGGCGGATTTCATGGGTGCGGGTCATTGCTAACGGCTCGCGCAGCTCGAACGTGGGAGGTATCGGTCGCTCGGCAGTTTACAGCCAGACGGGGCAGGCCTTAAGTCGAATTTTGATTCTTGACGTCAGATTTCCACCGCCTGGATGGGGTGCGCCCGCGGAATCCGACAGACGGGGATCCCGGGGGCCGGACGCGAGCGTTTAAGCGGTTTCGTTGACCGCCAGAATGGTCAGCAGGCCTTGGGCGTGCTCGGCAGCATCCCGACCCAGGCTGGTCAGGTAGCCGCCATCGGGCTGGGTAATCAGGTCTTTGTCGAATAGGCGTTGTGCGGCAGCGATAGCTTTCGGGGCAGCGGTCTGATGAATTTTCAGGCCTTCCTGGGAACTGTCCAGGTTGAAGAGTGCAAGGATTTCCAGTTCGGCAACCAGCTCAGGGGTATACGACATAAGGACTCCAGACTTTCTAGGAATTAGACGACAGCGTTCCTAAGGTGAACGCAGTTGTGCGGCCTGTCCAGTATTCGCGGTGGGCTTTTTCAGTACGGGGCAGCGGTGTATGGCCGCAGGCGGGTTGTCGGTGCAGTGGCGGCGGCGTCGGCCGCGCCGGGCAAATGCCGGCACGCCATCGGCGCCAGGGGGCGGGCAGGGGGGAGCGCCGGTTGCTTGAGTGCAGGCAGGTCCGGCTTTCTGGGGGCGGTCCGGTTTACTTCTTCTCTGGCGGCAGCTCGGGCAGGGCGCGCAGTGCTGTTTCATACCATTGGGTATCGAACGCCCGGTCTTCTTCGAGGATGGCGTCGATCTCCACGGCCAGCACGTGGGCCATCAGGCTGAGGATTTCCTCGCGTTCGTAGCCGACCAGGGTCAGCTTGTTGAACGTGGCCTTGGCCGCTGGCGGGTTGTCGCTTTCGATCTGGTTTTCGATCGCTTCGATCAAGGTGTTTTCGGTGAATTCTTCTTCGTCGTGGTCGATGTCGGTCGGCTCGCTCATGGCAGGCTCCTCAAGGAAAGGTCGCCAGTTTACCTGCATTCAGAGCGCTGATGCTGCTGGCGAGAGTGGGCCCCAGGATCTATAAAGAGGCGCTGCCAACCCCCTGCACGGCCCGGAGGCTACGTGATGCTCAAGCTCTATGGATTCAGTGTCAGCAACTACTACAACATGGTGAAACTGGCGTTGCTGGAGAAGGGGCTGCCCTTCGAGGAAGTGCCGTTCTACGCCGGCCAAAGCCCGGAGGCGCTGGCCATCAGCCCACGAGGCAAGGTGCCGGTGCTGCGCGTGGAGCAGGGTTTTATCAACGAAACCAGCGTGATCCTCGAATACATCGAGCAGACCCAGGCTGGCCCGAAACTGCTGCCCACCGAGCCTTACCTGCGAGCGCAGGTGCTGGCCCTGGCCAAGGAGATCGAGCTGTACATCGAGTTACCGGCCCGCGCCTGCTACCCCGAGGCGTTCTTCGGCATGCCGTTGCCGGCCGCGATCAAGGAAAAATCCCATGCCGACCTGCTGCAGGGGTTCGCCGCCCTGGGCCGACACGCCAAGTTCGCGCCCTATGTGGCGGGCGACACTCTGAGCGTGGCGGATCTGTATTTCATGTACAGCGTGAGCCTGGCCTGCGCGGTGGGCCACAAGCTGTTCGGCGTGGATTATCTGGCGCAGATGCCTGCAGCCAAGGCGCTGCTCGAACAACTCGAGCAACGGCCCCATGCCCGGCGCGTGGCGGTGGACAAGGATGCGGCGATGCCGCAGTTCCTGGCGATGGTCGCCAGCAAGAAATAGGTCACAAGGGGGGGCACCAGCCGGCCCGCTCCAGCGCCAATGGGCTGGAGCGAGCTGGCCGGCGAGCGGTTTAGCGGCTGGCCAGCAGTGCCTGGCCGCGAACCACGGCCGCCTTGACCTGGGCCGGCGCGGTGCCGCCGATGTGGTCACGGGCATTCACCGAGCCTTCCAGGGTCAGCACGGCGAACACGTCCTGCTCGATCTGGTCGCTGAATTTACGCAGCTCTTCCAGGCTCATTTCCGCCAGGTCCTTGCCGCTTTCCACCCCGTACTTCACGGCGTGGCCGACGATTTCGTGGCAATCACGGAATGGCAGGCCGCGACGCACCAGGTAGTCGGCGAGGTCGGTGGCGGTGGAGAAGCCGCGCAGCGCTGCTTCGCGCATGATGGCGTGCTTGGGCTTGATGGCCGGGATCATGTCGGCGAAGGCCCGCAGCGAATCGCGCAGGGTGTCGGCGGCGTCGAACAGCGGTTCCTTGTCTTCCTGGTTGTCCTTGTTGTAGGCCAGGGGCTGGCCTTTCATCAGGGTCAGCAGGCCCATCAGGGCGCCGAATACCCGGCCGCTCTTGCCGCGAACCAGCTCCGGCACGTCGGGGTTTTTCTTTTGCGGCATGATCGAACTGCCGGTGCAGAAGCGGTCCGGGAGGTCGATGAACTGGAACTGCGCGCTGGTCCACAGCACCAACTCTTCGGAGAAACGCGACAGGTGCATCATCGCGATGCTCGCGGCAGCGCAGAACTCGATGGCGAAGTCGCGATCGGAAACGTTGTCCAGGGAGTTGCCGCCGACGGCGTCGAAACCCAGCAGCTGTGCGGTGTACTCACGATCGATGGGGTAGGTGGTGCCAGCCAGCGCGGCGCTGCCCAGGGGCATGCGATTGGTGCGTTTGCGGCAGTCGACCAGGCGTTCGTAGTCACGGCTGAGCATTTCGAACCAGGCCAGCATGTGGTGCCCGAAGGTCACCGGCTGCGCGGTTTGCAGGTGAGTGAAGCCGGGCATGATGCTGCCGGCCTCGCGCTCGGCCTGTTCCAGCAGGCCTTTTTGCAAGCGGGTGATCTCAGCCAGGATCAGGTCGATTTCGTCGCGCAGCCACAGGCGGATATCGGTGGCGACCTGGTCGTTACGGCTACGCCCGGTGTGCAGCTTCTTGCCGGTGATGCCGATGCGGTCGGTCAGGCGCGCCTCGATGTTCATGTGCACGTCTTCCAGGTCGATGCGCCAGTCGAAACTGCCCGCCTCGATTTCGCCCTGGATGGTGTTCAAGCCTTCGATGATGGTGTCGCGCTCGGCATCGGTCAGCACCCCGACCTTGGCCAGCATCGTGGCGTGGGCGATCGAGCCCATGATGTCGTGGCGATACAGGCGCTGGTCGAAAGTGACAGAGGCGGTGAAGCGGGCGACGAAGGCGTCGACGGGTTCACTGAAGCGGCCGCCCCAGGACTGATTGGTCTTGTCAGTGCTCATGAAATCGCTCGTGATCTGCTGAATGGAAATGGCGTGAAAAGTTGTCGCGGATAATAACAGGGTTGCCCGGACTGTCGTTGGCGCCGGTCGGCAGGATTTTTATTTGTCCCGGGGCCAGGTTGACGGCTTGTCGCCGGCCTCGGGCGCGCAGAGACTAGGGTCGTGCCCTGTGTCGCGCAAGGTGCGGCAAGCGCCAATGGCTGGACGTGGTAGCGATTATGTTGAAACGATATTTTTCGATTGAGCAATATCGTCTTGGCAACCGTCTACAGTTGGACAGTAGTAGCAGCGCACTGGCGTAGACCCTTGTGGTCTCGCGCCGGGCCTGGCAATCGAATGTGGCGCTCGCTCCCGGCCATGGAGCCCCCAGTACAGCGAGGGTGCACGGGCATAACCTGGGGCGGCGGTAGAAGAGGGGGCAGGTATGTCGGGTATCAGCAGACCCTGCGACGGCGTCGTGCTTCCAAGGTTGTGGAGCGGTATCGGGCAGGCCCGGACAAATATTGGTAACCGGCTTGCGGCACTTTTTGGCCTTCGCACTAGTCTTAGCGTGGATCGCCGTGACGGACGTCACTTCACCTGTCTACGCTATCCTTGTGCGAGACTCACGCAGGAATCCAGCGCTATATGAATGTCCTGATCGTTGATGACGAACCCCAAGCCCGCGAGCGTCTGAGCCGTATGGTCAGTGAACTCGAGGGATACAGTGTCCTGGAGCCCAGCGCCACCAATGGCGATGAGGCATTGACCCTGATCGACAGCCTGAAGCCGGATATCGTCTTGCTTGATATCCGCATGCCCGGCCTGGACGGTTTGCAGGTCGCCGCCCGGTTATGCGAACGGGAAACGCCACCTGCCGTGGTGTTTTGCGCGGCCCAGGATGAATTCGCGCTCGAAGCATTCGACGCCAGCGCCGTGGGCCATCTGGTCAAGCCGGTGCGCTCCGAATCCTTGCTCGAAGCCCTCAAGCACGCCGAACGACCCAATCGCGTGCAGCTGGCAGCCTTGACCCGCCCTGCCGCCGAAAGCGGCAATGGGCCGCGCAGTCATATCAGTGCACGTACCCGCAAGGGCATTGAGCTGATTCCCCTGGCCCAGGTGATCTATTTTATCGCCGATCACAAGTACGTGACCTTGCGCCACGAGGGCGGCGAAGTGCTGCTGGACGAGCCGCTCAAGGCGCTTGAAGACGAATTCGGTGATCGCTTTGTGCGCATCCACCGCAATGCCCTGGTGGCCCGCGAGCGCATCGAGCGTTTGCAGCGAACACCCCTGGGGCATTTCCAGTTGTTTCTCAAAGGCCTCAATGGCGACGCCCTGATCGTCAGCCGGCGGCATGTCGCGGGCGTGCGCAAAATGATGCAACAGCTTTAGGGCGGGCGTGGCACGTCGTCGAGCCGCGGCCCGGGGCCGGGCAGGCGGCGCTGTTTCTGATACAAGTCAAAGCGGATTTGGCTGAGCTGTTATTATCTGCCGTATCTATTCAGTACGGATTGATCCATGTCCTCTCGCGAGATCCGCATCGCTACCCGCAAAAGTGCCCTGGCCTTGTGGCAGGCCGAATACGTCAAAGCCCGTCTCGAAGAGGCCCACCCGGGTCTCGTGGTGACGCTGGTGCCCATGGTCAGTCGCGGCGACAAGCTGCTTGATTCGCCACTGTCGAAAATCGGTGGCAAGGGCCTGTTCGTCAAGGAACTGGAAACCGCGCTGCTGGAGAACCAGGCCGACATCGCCGTGCACTCGATGAAAGACGTGCCCATGGACTTCCCCGAAGGCCTGGGCCTGTTCTGCATCTGCGAACGCGAAGACCCGCGCGACGCCTTTGTTTCCAACACCTACGCCAGCCTTGAGCAATTGCCCGAGGGCAGCGTCGTCGGCACCTCCAGCCTGCGTCGTCAGGCGCAGTTGCTGACCCGCCGCCCTGACCTACAGATCCGCTTTCTGCGTGGCAACGTCAACACCCGGTTGGCCAAGCTGGATGCCGGCGAGTACGACGCGATCATCCTGGCTGCCGCCGGCCTGATCCGCCTGGGTTTTGAAGATCGCATCAGCTCCTCGATCAGTGTCGATGACAGCCTGCCGGCCGGTGGCCAGGGCGCGGTTGGCATCGAATGCCGCACCGCCGACAGCGAGATCCACCAGCTGCTCGCACCGCTGCACCACGCCGATACAGCGACCCGCGTGACCGCCGAGCGTGCCCTCAACAAACACTTGAATGGCGGCTGCCAGGTGCCGATTGCATGCTACGCCGTGCTTGAAGGCGAACAGATCTGGCTGCGTGGCCTGGTCGGCGAACCCAGTGGTGGCCTGCTGCTTAGCGCGCAAGCCCGTGGCCCGCGTGCTGCGGCGTCCGAGCTGGGGGTGCAGGTAGCGGAAGAGCTGCTGGCCCAGGGCGCCGACGACATCCTGCGTGCAGTCTATGGCGAGGCTGGCGAAGAGTGACCGGCTGGCGTCTGCTGCTGACCCGGCCGACGGAAGAGTCGGCGGCGTTGGCCGCGACTCTGGCAGATGCGGGGTGTTTCAGCAGCAGCCTGCCACTGTTGGAGATAGAGCCCCTGGCGCTGGGCGAGGCGCAGCGCGCGACGCTGCTGCAACTGCAGCGCTACTGCGCCGTGATCGTGGTCAGCAAGCCGGCCGCACGCCTGGCAATTGAATTGCTCCAGCAGTTCTGGCCACATCCGCCTCGCCAGCGCTGGTTCAGCGTGGGAGCGGCCACCGCACAAATTCTCGCTGACCACGGCCTTGAGGTGTTCTACCCGGAACAGGGCGATGACAGCGAAGCCTTGCTTGAGCTTCCCCAGTTGCGCGAGGCTATTGCCCGCCCCGAGCCGCAGGTCCTGATCGTGCGTGGCGAAGGCGGGCGCGAGCTGCTGGCTGAGCGCTTGGGCAATCAAGGTGCTAGTGTCGATTACTTGGAACTGTATCGTCGTTGCCTGCCCGCTTATGCCGACGGCAGCCTGGTACAACGTATTCGAGCGGAACGCTTGAACGGGCTGGTGGTCAGCAGTGGACAGGGTTTTACGCACCTGCATCAAATGGCGGGCGCGGCCTGGGACGAATTGGCGCAGTTGCCGTTGTTTGTTCCAAGCCCACGGGTCGCCGAGATGGCGCGTGCTGCCGGGGCCCAAACAGTTGTGGATTGTCGTGGCGCCAGTGCCGCGGCCTTGCTAACGGCGTTACGGGAGCAACCCGTGCCCGTTCTCTAATGCAAAGGATGGATACGTGAGCGAAACGACCTTGCCTGAAGATCAAGTCCAGCCGGCGCTCAAAGCCCCGACTGAACCCGCAACCCCAGTCGCCCAGCGTCGCGGTAACGGGTTGGCGGTTCTGGCCCTGTTGCTGGGCGCGGTGGGTGTCGCCGCCGGTGGTTGGGGCGTGTGGCAGGTGCGCAACCTGCAAGCCCTCAACCAGCAGCAACTGGCGCAACTGCAAACCCTGGGTGACCAGGCGCAGGGCCTGAAGCTCAGCGAGCAGCGCATGGGCACGCGCCTGGACCAACTGCCGCCGGCCAATGAGCTGGAAGCCAGCCGCAACCTGGTGGCGCAATTGCAGCGCGATCAACAACACCTCAGTCAACGCCTGGAGACCGTGCTCAGTGCCAGCCGTAAAGACTGGCGCCTGGCCGAGGCCGAGCATCTGCTGCGCCTGGCCAGCCTGCGCCTTTCGGCATTGCAGGACGTCAACAGCGCGCGGGCCCTGGTCGAGGGCGCCGATAAGATCCTCGGCGAGCAGGACGACTCGGGTGCCTTCGCCGCCCGCGACGCATTGGCCAAGAGTGTGGTCGACTTGCGCAGCGTCAAGCAGCCGGATCGTACCGGATTGTTCCTGCAATTGGGCGCCTTGCGCGGCCAGGTCCTGCAGCTCACCGCCCTGGCGCCGGAATTTCACCCCAGTGCCGAATCGTCGAACCTGCCGGCTGATGGCGATGGCGCCAGCCGCTGGGCACGTTGGTGGGATCAGATCTCGCGCTACATTCGCATCGACTTCGATGCCGACAAGAACATCCAGCCGCTGCTGGCCGGGCAAAGCCTGACCCAGGTGCGCCTGGCGCTGAGCCTGGCGCTGGAGCAGGCGCAGTGGGCGGCGCTCAATGGCGAGGCAGAGGTTTACGCCCAGGCCCTGGCCGAGGCCCGTGACGTGCTCACCAGCAATTTCAGCCTGGACAATCCGCAAAGCAAACTGATGCTGGAGCAGATAGTCGAGGTCGGCAAACAACCGGTGAAGGTGGTGACGCCGGACCTGACCGAGACCCTGAACACCGTCCAGGCGTACCTGGAGCGACGTAACCTGCGGGTCAATGAGTCGCTGAAGCCAGCGGCCAAACCTGCCGCCAACACGGCGCAGGAGACCAGCCCATGAAGCGCGTGTATGTGATTGTACTGCTGGTGGTCGCGGCCATCGGCTTGCTGGGGTTGGCGATTGCCGAGCATCCGGGTTACGTACTGATCGCCTACAGCAGCTTCCGTTATCAATCGAGCTTTTGGGCAGCCCTGGCTGTAGTGGCGCTGATCTGGCTGGCCGTGTGGGGCATCAAGGTGCTGATCGAACTGGTGGCCGCCTCCAGTGGTGTGGTCAACCCCTGGTCGCGCCGCAATCGCAGCCGTCGGGTGCAGATCGCCATCGAGCAGGGCCAGATGGACCTGGCCGAAGGGCGTTGGGCCAGTGCCCAGCGGCACCTGCACCGAGCAGCCGAAGCCGAGCGTCAGCCGCTGCTGTACTACCTTGGCGCGGCGCGGGCGGCCAATGAGCTGGGTCACTATGAGGAATGCGACAGCCTGCTGGAGCGCGCCCTGGAGCGTCAGCCCCAGGCCGAACTGGCGGTGGCCCTGAGTCACGCGCAGTTGCAGACCGACCGTGGCGACACCGACGGTGCGCTGACCACCCTGCAAGCCATGCACGAGCGGCATCCCCACAGCGTGCAAGTGCTGCGTCAATTGCAGCGTTTGCATCAGCAGCGCGGGGACTGGTCGGCGCTGATCCGCCTGCTGCCCGAGCTGCGCAAGGACAAGGTCCTGCCGCCCGCCGAGCTGGTCGAGCTGGAGCGTCGGGCCTGGGGCGAGAACCTGACCCTGGCCGGGCGCCGCGAAGAAGACGGTGCGATAGGCCTGCAGTCCCTGGACCGAGCCTGGCAGCAACTCACCTCCGCCCAGCGCCAGGAGCCGCAACTGGTGCTGGCGTACGCCGACCAGCTGCGCCAACTGGGCGCCGAGGTTCAGGCCGAGGAAGTGCTGCGTAGCGCGCTCAAGCGCAAGTACGACAGCCATCTGGCACGTCTCTATGGTCTGTTGCGCGGGGCTGACCCTTCGCGTCAGCTGCAAGCGGCCGAACACTGGCTCAAGGATCATCCGGATGACCCGAGCCTGCTGCTGACCCTGGGGCGCTTGTGCCTGCAGAACAGCCTGTGGGGCAAGGCGCGGGATTATCTGGAAAGCAGCCTGCGGGTGCAGCGCAATCCCGAAGCCTGTGCCGAGTTGGCGCGGTTGCTGGCCCAACTGGGTGATACCGAGCGCAGCAATCAGCTGTTCCAGGAAGGCCTGGGCATGCTCGACGAGCGCTTGCTGGCCGCACCCTTGCCCGTTCCTGCTCGGGTTTGACGGCCTGCCGGCCGGCTCTGCGAGGAGCCGGTCAGGCTGTTTTCAATCAACGGTTCAATCACTTTGGGCCGATTCGCCTGGAACTGACGCATGGCGCTTCTTGAAAGGTGCGTGCGCTTTCTCTACCGTGACTGCCTGTTTCTTGCGTAACGGATACATCATGTCGCTGGCCGGCTCACGCTCGCTTTTTTCCCTGGTATTTGCGGTAGGCGCCCTGGCCTCCTGGGCCGGGTGGCACCTGCAATATGGGGTGGGCCTCGAGCCGTGCTCGCTGTGGAGCGTGCAACGCTTTTTCATCCTGCTGTTTACCGTCGTCAGTCTGGTTGCCACCGTGCACGGTCCCGGGCGCCAGGGCAGTCGTGCCTATTGGGTGTTGAATCTGCTGAGCAGCCTGGGTGGGGTGCTGACCGCCGGGCGGCATGTGTTGCTGCAGAATGTCGCCTCGGATCAGTTGCTGGCGTGCTTGCCGGACATTGCTTTCATGCTCAGGAACATGAGCGCGGCGCGCACGCTGCAATTGGTCTTCCAGGGCACCTCGGACTGCGCTGACGTGACCTGGACCCTGGTCGACATGAGCGCGCCGGAGTGGAGCCTGCTGGTGTTCGCTGCAATGCTGGTTTTGAGCGTCTACCGCTTGCTGCGCCTGGCTCGGCGGCGGCCGGTCTTGCCCTAAGTCAGGTTTTGGGTGACTGGAGCCGATTAAACACTTGTATGAACTTTATCTCCTGCGTACCTTGAAGCAGTTGTCGCGCGGGCATAATCTGGCCCGCACGTGTCAAAGCTATCTGTTGTTCGATGCCGTTCCGCCTGCTGGGGCTTGAGCTTTCAAGTCATGGGTCAGGAGCAGGGCCGGCATGACCCATAAGGGAAGAGAGATCACCATGCTCGAAAGTTGTCAGAATGCTCAGGAACGCTGGGGTGGAGTGCATCTGCTGATCGATCGCTGGTTGCAGGCACGTCACGAACTGGTTCGGGCCTATGATGCTCTCGGCGCAGAGCCCGAAGCGCTGGCTGAGAATCGCACGCTGCTGCAGGAGTTTTGCGCAATCCTGGTTGATTACGTCTCGGCCGGGCACTTCGAAATCTACGAGCAACTGACCAGCGAAGCCAAAGCCTTTGGCGACAAGCGCGGGTTGGAGTTGGCCGAGACCATTTACCCACGGATTGACGTGATCACTGAAAAGCTCCTGACGTTCAATGATCTGTGTGACGAGGGCAAGTGTGTTGCCGAGAAATTCAAGGAGCTCGGCGGTCTGTTGCATGAGCGCTTCGAATTGGAAGACTGCCTGATTGAAGTGCTGCACAACGCGCACAAGGAAGAGATCGTCGCCCAGGCTTGATTCCCGGCCAGGGTGTTAAAGAAACGGTGCGCATGGCGCGCCGTTTTTCGTTTCTGTGCCTCAGCCGCTGACGCCGAGCAATTCGATCTCGAACACCAGCGGTGTGTAAGGCTCGATCAGATCTCCCGCACCGTCGGCGCCGTAGGCCTGGGCCGAGGGGATGACCAAGCGCCATTTGGCGCCCGTCGGCATCTGTTGCAAGGCACTGCGCCAACCGGCAATCACGCTGTCGAGACGAAACCATTGAGGCTGGTTGCTCTGGTCGAACACCGTCCCATCGGGCAAGCGCCCGACATACTTAACCTGCACCGACCCATTGGGCCCGGCCTTGGCGCCGCTGCCGGGAACGAGTTCGGTGAGCAGGATGCCGTCTGCCAATGGGCGAACGCCTGGCTTGGCTTTTTCTTCGCTGATAAAACGCTGTTCTTTCTCCAGGGCAATTTCGCTCTGGGGCTTGGCCGATTGTGCGCTGACCTGGGCCTCGTGCTGCGCGAGCACCTGCTCGATACGCTCATCGGTAAGGGCCAGCGGCTTGCCTTGGTAGGCCTGTTTCAAACCGTCCACCAGGGCTTGCAGCTCAAGGTCGGGCACCTCCTGACGCAGTCTTTCGCCGAGGCTGGCGCCGAGGCTGTAGGCGAGATCGCGGGTGTCGTTTTGCGGTGCTTTTTCGCCAGCCTGGGCCAGCGGCAAGAGCAGACTCAACGATAAAAAAAGGTAACGCGACATGGGCGTTCTCCAGCCTGAGAGGGTGTGGATTATGCCAGTGTGAGGGAGGCGGCTGCAGGGCAACTTTGCAGAGGCGGGACAACATTTTCAATCGGCTGCAACGCCGGGCTTTCGATACTGTCAACATGACCTAGCGGCGGTAGCAGCAGAGGTCTAGTATGAGCCGCAACTCACGTCAGCCAGGAGGTAACCCATGTCGGCGAATAAGAAGCCTGTAAACACTCCGTTGCATTTGCTCCAACAGCTTTCGGGCAGCTTGCTCGAACATTTGGAAAACGCTTGTTCGCAAGCCTTGGCTGATGCTGAAAAACTGCTCGCCAAGCTGGAAAAACAACGGGGCAAGGCACAAGAAAAACTGCACAAATCGCGCACCAAATTGCAGGACGCCGCGGCGGCCGGCAAGGCCAAGGCACAAGCCAAGGCCAAGGACGCAGTGAAAGAACTTGAAGACCTGCTGGATGCGCTGAAGGCGCGTCAATCCGAAACCCGTTCCTACATTCTGCAACTCAAACGCGATGCCCAGGAAAGTCTGAAACTGGCCCAGGGTGTTGGTCGTGTGAAAGAGGCCGTGGCCAAGGCGCTCACCTCGCGTGCAGCCAAACCTGCTGCTCCTGCGCAGAAACCTGCTGCCAAAGCTGCAGCCAAGGCGCCGGCCAAGGCAGCCGCCAAGCCTGCGGCAAAACCCGCGGCCAAAGCTGCGAGCAAGCCAGCAGCCAAGCCCGCCGCAAAAAAACCAGTCGCCGCCAGCGCCGCCAAACCGGCTGTTAAAACCGCAGCTGCCAAACCGGCTGCCAAGCCGGCCGCCGCTAAACCGGTTGCTGCAAAACCTGCCGCCAAGCCGGCTGCCAAAACCGCAGCTGCAAAACCTGCCGCTAAACCCGCTGCCAAGCCTGCGGCTAAACCGGTCGCCAAGACCGCCGCAGCCAAACCCGCAGCGGCCAAGCCTGCCGCCAAACCAGTAGCAGCCAAGCCCGCGGCCAAGCCAGCGGCTAAACCTGCTGCGGCAAAGGCCCCAGCTAAACCAGCGGCCAAACCTGCTGCGGCAAAGGCACCGGCTAAACCAGCAGCCAAACCTGCTGCTGCCGCTGCTGCCAAACCCGCTGCAAAACCAGCCGCCAAGCCTGCTGCAAAACCTGCCGTGAAAAAGCCGGTTGCCGCCAAGCCCGCAGCCAAGCCAGCCACCGCTCCAGCGGCCGCCAAGCCTGCGACTCCGGCAACTCCAGCAGCCAAACCGGCGGCACCTGCTCCAGTAGCTGCGCCAACATCGGCAACGCCAGCCAGCGCCCCTGCCGGCAGCACCACGCCAACCAGCGCCTCTTAAGCGTCGGTCACCGCGACGCGCAGCGACTGCAGCGCATCGCGGTCAAGGTTGGCGGCTTCGGCCGCCAGACCTTGCACCCAAGGCCATAAATCTTCGGCCTCAGCCTGCGGCCAATCCCTCGTCAGTGCTTCCAGGCGCAGCAGCAGCTGCCGTTCTGCTTGCAGCTCCAGAGCCTTCACCTGTTCACGCAACGCTCCCAACTCGTGGTCGTCATTGGCCGCCTGGCGCCAGCCTGTGCGCAACTGGCGCAGCGGCTGCACCACCTCGTCATGCCAGGGCGCAGCCAGCGCGTGCAGCTGTGACAGGCGTGCACTGTTGCAGGCCACCCCGCGCTCACCCAGCCAGGCCGCACACAGCAGCAGGCACACGTTGGCCCCAGCCGCCTGCAAGCGCAGGCAGGCCGGTTCCACGCCGGGGCGGGCGTAGGTCTTGAGGGTGTAGCTCCACAGGTCAGAGGACATATTGCTACTCGCGCCAGTTGCGAGCGAAGCTGGTAGACTCCGCCGCCATTATGATTCGACTTCAGAACCTGACTTTACAGCGTGGTCCGCAACGTCTGCTAGAAGACGCCGAGCTGACCCTGCACGCCGGCCACAAAGCCGGCCTGATCGGTGCCAACGGCGCCGGCAAATCCAGCCTGTTCGCCTTGCTGCGCGGGGAGCTGCACCCGGATTCCGGTGACTGCTTCCTGCCTGCCGACTGGCGCATCGCCCATATGCGGCAGGAGGTCGACACGCTGGAGCGCCTGGCGGTCGACTACGTGCTCGATGGCGACCTGCGCCTGCGCCAGGTACAGCGTGAGCTGGCCGACGCCGAGGCGGCCCATGACGGTGCCGCTCAGGCCCGCCTGCACTCCGAGCTGGACAGCGCCGACGGCTACACCGCCGATGCCCGGGCGCGCAAGTTGCTCGCCGGCCTGGGGTTCACCAACGAGCAGATGGACCGCCCGGTCGGCGACTTCTCCGGCGGCTGGCGGATGCGCCTGAACCTGGCGCAGGCGCTGATGTGTCCATCGGACCTGTTGTTGCTCGATGAGCCGACCAACCACTTGGACCTCGACGCCATCATCTGGCTCGAGGAGTGGCTCAAGAGCTACCCGGGCACCTTGCTGCTGATTTCCCACGACCGTGACTTCCTGGATGCCGTGGTCGACCACGTGGCCCACGTCGATCAGCGCAAGATCACCCTGTACCGGGGTGGTTACACCGCGTTCGAACGCGCCCGTGCCGAGCGTCTGGCCCAGCAACAGCAGGCCTACGAGAAGCAGCAGGCGCAGCGCGCGCACATGGAAAGCTACATCGCCCGGTTCAAGGCCCAAGCCACCAAGGCGCGCCAGGCCCAGAGCCGGATCAAGGCCCTGGAGCGGATGGAAGAGTTGTCTGCCGCCCACGTCGATTCGCCGTTCGACTTCGTGTTCCGCGAATCGACCAAGATCTCCAGCCCCTTGATCGACCTGTCCGATGCTCGCCTGGGTTATGGCGACAAGACCGTGCTGGAGAAGGTCAAGCTGCAACTGACCCCGGGTGCGCGTATCGGCCTGCTGGGCCCCAACGGTGCCGGCAAGTCGACCCTGATCAAAAACCTCGCCGGTGAACTCGAGCCGCTGGCCGGGCGCCTGACCCGGGGTGAAAACACCGTGGTTGGCTATTTCGCCCAGCATCAGCTGGATTCCCTCGACGCCAAGGCCAGCCCGCTGCTGCACCTGCAACGCCTGGCGCCCACCGAGCGCGAGCAGACCCTGCGCGACTTCCTCGGCGGTTTCGACTTCCGTGGCGCGCGGATCGATGAGCCGGTGCTGAACTTCTCCGGCGGCGAAAAAGCCCGCCTGGCCCTGGCCTTGATCGCCTGGGAGCGGCCGAACCTGCTGCTGCTCGACGAACCGACCAACCACCTGGACCTGGAAATGCGTCTGGCGCTGACCATGGCGTTGCAGGAGTTCAGCGGCGCGGTACTGGTGGTCTCCCACGATCGCCACCTGCTCAAGAGCACCACCGACAACTTCTACCTGGTGGCCGACGGCAAGGTCGAAGAGTTCGATGGCGACCTCGACGACTACACCCGCTGGCTGGTGGATTACCGTCAGCGCAACGCCCCGGTCAGCACGACGCCGGTCAACCCGGACAAGACCGACAAGAAAGCCCAGCGCCAGGCCGCGGCTGCATTGCGCCAGCAACTGGCGCCGCACAAGCGCGAGGCCGACAAGCTCGAAGCCGAGCTGGGCAAGCTGCACGAGAAACTGGCGAAGATCGATGCCAGCCTCGGCGACAGCGATATCTACGAACCTGCGCGCAAGAACGACCTGCGGGACCTGCTGGCCGAACAGGCCAGGCTCAAGGTGCGTGAAGCCGAGCTTGAAGAAGCCTGGATGGAAGCCCTGGAGCTGCTGGAAAGCATGCAGGCGGAGCTGGAGGCGCTGTCCTGATGGAGGCCCTTCAATTGTCGCTGCCGGCGCAGTGGGTCGGCCCCTTGTGGATCGCCCTGCAAATCGTCCTGATCCTGCTCGCCGGGTACCTGGCGCAGCGCTTCGTGGCGCGCTGCCTGACCCGCCTGGGAGAGCGCTATCCGTTCCCGCCGCAGTTGCTGATGCCGCTGCGTGGGGGCTTGCGCTGGTTGATTATGGGCAGCGCGCTGATCTTTGTCCTGGAGCGCCTGGGGGTTTCGGCGACGGTGCTGTGGACGGCCCTGTCGGGGTTTGTCGCGGTGGCGGCGGTGGCGTTCTTCGCCATGTGGAGCGTGCTCTCCAACCTGCTCTGCGCGATTCTGATTTTCACCGTCGGGCCGTTTCGCCTGGGGGATATCGTCGAATTGGTCGATACCGTCGACAAGCCCGGGGTCAAGGGCCGCGTAGTGGCGATCAACCTGCTGTACACCACCCTGGTCGAGGCGGAAGAAGCCGGCACCGGCAGCGCCATGGTGCAGGTGCCCAACAGCCTGTTCTTCCAGCGTTCGGTGCGCCGTTGGCGCGGAAATGATGTGCTGCCTATCGGGACGGGTGGGAAGTAGGGGCTCTGCAATCTGCCGAAGGTTCTTCGGTGTCCAGCGCCCGAACGCGGCCCCAGCCTGCGGTAGCGGCGACAGGAGCTACCCCTCACCCAACCCCCCGCGCCCTAGAAAAAAACATGGTCAGCCGCCAGTCGGAGGATTAGCTTAGGCAGCCACGATTGATTTGATTCGAGGTGCGCGATGGTTCTTGAGACGTGGCTGGCGTTTTTTGCCGCCTGCTGGGTGATCAGCCTTTCCCCGGGGGCCGGCGCCATTGCGTCGATGTCCTGCGGTCTGCAATACGGTTTTTGGCGTGGCTACTGGAATGCCCTGGGCCTGCAATTGGGCCTGGCGTTGCAGATTGCGATCGTCGCGGCCGGCGTGGGGGCGATCCTCGCGGCGTCCGCCACCGCCTTCTACGCCATCAAGTGGTTCGGCGTGGCGTACCTAGTGTACCTCGCGGTCAAGCAATGGCGCGCACTGCCCGGCGACCTGAACGATGACGCGGCGATCCGCCCCATTGGCAAGCCCCTGGCCCTGGTGTTTCGCGGCTTCCTGGTGAATGTCAGCAACCCCAAGGCCCTGGTGTTCATGCTGGCGGTGCTGCCGCAGTTCATCGATCCTCATGCGCCGCTGATCAAGCAATACCTGATCCTGGGCGGCACCATGATTGTGGTCGACCTGATCGTCATGGCCGGCTACACCGGCCTGGCCTCCAAAGTGCTGCGCCTGTTGCGCACGCCGACCCAGCAGCGGCGGATGAACCGCACCTTTGCCGGGCTGTTCATCGGGGCCGCGGGGCTGCTGGCGACCATTCGCAAAGCCGCGATCTAAACCTGCCGGGCATAAAAAAGGCGACCTCGAAGGTCGCCTTTTTCATTGCCCGAGCGTTTAGCGCAGGATCACCGGCTGGGTATCAGGCGGCAGGTTGTTGCGCGTCGGCGCTTGTCCTGGCTGCTGATAACCGCCGCGGCCCAGTTGCTCGGCCATCTGCCGGGCAACGTCTTCGCCCAGGGACTTGGACACTTCGCGCACCACCCGTGGGCGGTTCAGCGAGATCCGCACGTCACGGTTGTTCACCAGCTTGGTGTCCTGACCTTCACCCATGGCGGTAAAGGCCGAGGTGATTTCGAAGGTCTTGGTGTTGATCAGGCTGAAGTCGGCCACCAGGGTCAGTGCCAGCACCGCCGAGTAGCTGTCGGTGTTGGCCAGCTCGTTGATATCGCGGTTGAAGTCGATATCCGACAGGGTGCCGAACAGCACGTAGTCGGCGCCCTTGAAGTTGCCGGCCTTGATGCGCTTGATCACGTCGTACACGTTGGCGGTGGACGCGCTGGTGTGGGGTGTGCCCTGCATCAGCTGGAACATCCCGGACTTGAGGATCTCGCCCTTGATGTCACCGGTGAACTTGCGCAGCTCACCTTCCTCGATGTAGCTGGTGCTCGACTCCATCTCGTTGTAGCTCGACGAACCGCTGGCGCTGGCATAGCCCTCGCGGTAGCTGTTCTGCGACGACACGATGTGGATGTATTCCTGCACACGTTCCTGGTACGCCAGGTCCATGACTGCAACTTTGGGGGCCGCCTGCGCGCCAAACGCGCAAGCCAGGGCCATGATGCCAATCCATGCACGCATTGCTTAGCGCTCCGTGGTTTTGCGGATCTCTTTCTCGTCCATCCACTCGGCCAGACCGCTCTCGACGTCGATCAATTGCAGGCTGAATTTGTAGAAGACGTCCTTGTAGTCGCTGCTGCGCTTGACGATCGAGCTGATCGACCCTTCAAGACGGTATTTGGCGGCGATCATGTTGCCGGTCTTGGCCACGGTGCCTTTCTTGTACAGGCCGCTCTGGTTCTGCAGCTTGAGCTGGTCGACCTGGCTCTGCATCGCGGTGTTGTCGCTGGCGAAGCGGGCGGTGCCGGACTTCATCAGCTGGGTCTTGATCGAGGTGGTGATCTCGCGGGTATCGATGTACTCGCTGGTCTTGTTCTTCACATCGTAGACCTGGACCACAGGGCGACCCTGCAGGATCCCGGACTGGGCCAGGGAGCGGGTCATGGACTCGGCGATCATCTGCAGGTCGGTGGAACCGAACTCGTTGGTCACCAGTTCCACGGCCTTGGTGTCGCCGTAGCCGATGTTCTTGCCGCCCAGGACGGGGGAGTTATTGGCGCAGCCACTGGCCAGCAGGGCGGCAATGGCGAGGAAAGAAAAGCGTGCAAACATGGTTGTGCTCTCTAAATCTGATGGGGTGGCGATTTATTGGGTTTTGACTTCCATGCGAAAGTCAGTGGCCTGGGGCACCGGAGCAATGGCCGGCAGGAAGGTGGCTTGCGCCGCATACAGGTTGAACACCTTCCAGCTTTCTTCATCCGCCACCGGGAAACCGTCGTTGCCCAGCCAGACGAAGCGGTAGTACATGGTCATGTTGGTGTGGCTGGTGTTGTTCAGCGCCACCTTGACCGTCAGGAAGCCGTTTTCACGGGCGACCCGCATTGCGCCAATGGCGATGTTGTTGAATTTGTTCATCACCACCACCTTGCTCGCGGCGCTGCCGGGAGCCGGTGGTGGAGGGGTGGCGCAGCCGGCCAGAAGGGCCAGCGCGGCGACAGCGATGATTTTGAAGCGCATGAGAGTCTCCGCTTAAGGTTGTTTGAGGCTGATCACAGCCTGGCTATTGGCGCTGGGCATGACCTGGGCGGCCAGGCCGCTGCTGAATACCTGGTTGCCGACCACGCGCAGGGTCACGACCTGATAGCGCCGGTCGATCTTGACCTGCACCTGGGAGCCGCCCTGGGCGCTAGGCAGGGTGATCTGGTGCTCGCCCTGCTTGACGCGCATGCGTGTCACCAGGGTGTTGTCCGGCAGGGTGCGCCAGGTGCGGGTGTCGGCACCTTCGGTCACGGCCGACGCGATGCCCACGGCCAGGCCGGCCAGCGGGTTGACGTCGTTCAGTTGCTTTTGCGCCACGCCACGGGTCACAGCGCGCACGGTGGTGCGCAGGATAATCCCCGGCATGTCGTCGCGCAGGGCGCGGCGGGACATGGCGGTGGTGCTGTTGAGCTGGGTCAGGGTCTGTTGCTGGCCATCCACGGCGATCTGGGTGAAGGCGGGGGTGGTGGTGTCCGGCTTGATCACCGGGAACGACAGCGGGGTGATCACCAGGTTGCCGCTGATGGGCAGTGGCAGCGGAATGCGGATCGAGTCGCGGGCCGGCGCCAGGCCGCTTTGCACCACGATCAGAATGTCGCTTTCGTCAGCGGCGAGCTCGGGCTTGGCAACGGGCTTGGCCGCCGCCTTGGCCGAAGACTTCTTGGATTTGCCCGACACCTTGACGGTCGGTACGGCGGCCGGCTCGTCCAGGTTCAGCAGCGCCTGTTCGAGCAGCGGGGTGTTGGGGCGCAGTTCGGCAGCCTTGCGGTAGCCCGGCGCCGCCATGTCTTTTTCACCCAGGGCTTCGTAGACGAAGCCGGCCAGGTAATGGCTGAACGCGCTCTGGTAGCTGTTTTTCAGGCTGACCACGTCGGGCGCGTCCAGGGACTCGATCGGGTAACCCTTGAGGTCCTTGTACTCGGTCTTGACGCCCTGCTTTTCGGCTTCGTCCTCGCGCTTGAGGTATTCCTTGTCGCGCAGTTCGGCGATCACCGCTTCACGTTCGTGGGTTTTCTTGATTTCGGTACGGGCGCCGTCGAAGTCGTTCTGAGCCAGCAGGTTCAGGGCCATCTGGGTGGTCAGCATGACTTTTTCGTAGTCGTAGCCTTCGTAGCGCCGCACCTTGTCGTTGATCAGGAAGCTGCCGAACTGGGCCAGGTACTTGTCGGTGTCGAGCTTGACCGAGTCTTCCCAGTTGCCCACCACCTGGTCGGCATGGCGCCAGGCCGTCTGGCTGCCGTTGAGGTCGCCCTTGGCCCGCAGCAACTCGCCTTTTTCGAAGTAGTAGAGCAGGTCTTTGTCTTCGCTCTGGTTGTTCTTTTCCAGCAGGGCCAGGGCGGCATCGACGTGGCCGGCGCCCAGTTGCTGGTTGGTTTGCTGAAGCTCGTTATCGTAGCTGCGAAACGCCGAACAGCCAGCCAGCAGGGTGGCCGCACTGAGGGCGAACAAGGTGAGGGCGCGGGAGGCCATGGGTACTTCTTCCCTGAATTGGGCAGCCTGGCGCGCGGGTAGGGCTGGACGGACCCACTGACAGGAAAGCTGGCTATCCTGCCAATTCCTCATAAAAAGAGGAGCTTCAATACCCTGTCGCGATAACGAGGGCGCGGCATTATAGCGACGGATGATGGCCTTGTACTGGCTTTTTAATTTCATTTATTCGGTGGGTGCCAGTACGCGGAATCAGGGAGCGGGGTGCGGGTGTCTGGCTCGGGCATTTGCGCTGGCGTTCGACTGCGGCGACGCTCAGCGGGCGTGGCTTTTGGCGCCGAGGGCAGATTTGCGCAAGTCTGGCCGACGGCCCGCAACACCCTGCCGGCAAGGCCTGCGCCCGGTTTTTCGGGGTTGATGGCGCAGGCGCGGCGTCATGGCGCTTGAGTGAAGCTCATTGGAAGTGAACAATATGTAACTTCGTATTACCAATTGAGAACGATTGATGATTGCCCCTTCCCGTTTCCTGGCGTGGCTTGTGCTGCCGCTATTGGCGCTGTGCAGCGCCAATCTGCTGGCCGATACCGTTGAAGGCGCGCCCAAGGCCCTGCATTTGCTCGATTACATCGGCGCGGATTACCCGTCCACGGTCGAGGCGGGCAAGGTCATCGACGACGCCGAGTACAGCGAACAGCTGGAATTCCTGGGGGTGTTGCAGGGGTTGATCGCCGATCTGCCGGCCAAGCCGGAGAAGGCCGAGCTGGAAACCGGCGTCAGCAGCCTGCGCAGTGCCATCGACGGCCGTGAAGACGGGGCGGCGGTTGCCCGCCAGGCCCGGCAATTGGGGGCGAAGCTGGCGGTGGCCTATGAGGTCAGCCAGGCGCCGATCATCACCCCGGACCCAACGCGCGGCGCGCCCCTGTATGCCCAGCATTGCTCGGTGTGCCATGGCGACACCGGGGCGGGCGATGGCCCGGCGGGTGTCGGCCTGACGCCGCCA
>NZ_ATLP01000040.1:0-32674 GCF_000416215.1 Pseudomonas sp. CF161 | reverse complement strand
CCTCGCTGACCTGGCCCGGCAAACCCCTGGGGAAGTCCTTGCCGCCCAGGGCCCGGCGGCCGCCGCGACCTTCCGTGCCCAGCGCGCACAGCCGCCGCAGGTCAAGCGCGGCCCGGCGCAATTGCTGGACTACACCGCCTCGACCCTCGACAAGAGCCTGGCCGCCTACCGCGCCGGGGATCGCGAGCAGGCGTATGACCTGTCGGTGGCGGCTTACCTCGAGGGCTTCGAGCTGGTGGAAAGCTCCCTCGACAACGTCGACGCCACCGTGCGCAAAGACACCGAGAAATCCCTGATGGCTTACCGTCAGTCGCTGCAGGACGGCCTGCCGGCGGAACAGGCTGAGCAGCGCCTGGCGGCGGCCAAGGCCAAGCTCAAGGAGTCGGCGGAGTTGTTGGGTTCTGATGGCTTGAGCTGGTCCCTGAGCTACATCTCCGGGTTGCTGATCCTGCTGCGCGAGGGCCTGGAGGCGATCCTGGTGCTGGCGGCGATCCTCGCCTTCCTGCGCAACACCGGCCAGCAGTCGGCGGTGCGCAGCGTCAACGTCGGCTGGGGCCTGGCCTTGCTGGCGGGCTTGGCGACCTGGGCCCTGGCGGCCTATGTGATCGATGTCAGCGGCTCGCAGCGTGAACTGCTGGAAGGCGCCACGGCGCTGTTTGCCAGCGTCATGGTGTTGTGGCTGGGGGTGTGGATGCACGACCGGCGGCACGCGGCGGCCTGGCAGGACTACATCAAGAGCAGCCTGGTGGGCGGCGGTGGCCGGTTCGGCTTTGCAGTGCTGGCGTTTTTCTCGGTCTATCGCGAGCTGTTCGAAGTCATCCTGTTCTATGAAACCCTCTGGCTGCAGGCCGGCCCGGCCGGGCACAACGCAGTGCTGGCCGGTGGCGCCACCGCGCTGGTGCTGCTGGTGGGCCTGGCCTGGGTGATTCTGCGGGGCTCGGCGAAACTGCCCCTGGCGCTGTTCTTCGGCATCAACGCCGCGTTGCTGTGCGCGCTGTCGGTGGTGTTCGCCGGGCACGGGGTCAAGGCATTGCAGGAGGCCGGGATCTTTGGCACCCGCCCGGTGCCGTTCTTCGACTTCGACTGGCTGGGGATCCACGCCGATGCCTACTCGCTGGCGGCCCAGGCTGTGGCGATCATGGCGATCGTGGTGCTTTACAGCCGCAGTCGCAGCGCCGAGAAGCGTCGGGTACAGGCTTCCTGAGCCTCGACAGGCGGGTTTATAGCGGGCAAGCCCGCCCCTGCGGCTAAAGTGCAGGGGGCGGGTTTGCCCGCATTGCATTCAGGAGGAAGGATTATGCGTGTCTGGGTCGATGCCGACGCTTGCCCCAAGGCGGCCAAGGATCAGTTGGTGCGCTTTGCCTTGAAGCGTCAATTCGAGGTGGTGCTGGTGGCCGGGCAAAGCCAGATCAAGCCGGCGTTTACCTGCGTCAAGCTGATCGTGGTGCCCAGCGGGCCGGATGCCGCCGACGATTACCTGGTGGAGCACGCCGTGCCGGGCGAACTGGTGATCTGCAGCGATGTGCCACTGGCGGACCGGCTGGTGAAGAAGGGCGTGGCGGCCCTTGATCCTCGTGGCAAGGAGTTCGATGCGCAGAACATGGGAGAGCGCCTGGCGGTGCGCAACCTGTTCACCGACCTGCGCGAACAGGGGCAGGTCGGCGGCGGGCAGGGGCCTTACGGCGATCGCGAGAAGCAGGCGTTCGCCAACTCACTGGACCGCATCCTGACGCGGCTGGCGCGTCAGGCCTGAGCACCGCTCGCTAGAGCGTGAACAGGTTCAGGGCGGTCAGTCGTTTTCGTGGGTCAGTTCCAGCACTCGGTCCACCAGCTTGTTGATGCCGGATGCGGCTTCGCTGATGGACTGGGCGAGCATGTAGGCCGGGGTGCTCACCAGTTTGCGCGCCTTGTCCTCGACGATTTCGCTGACTTCGCAGTCGGTGTGGGTGGCGCCCATCTTGCCCATGGCGGCGGCGGTGTCGGCATCGTTGCCGATGGTGCAGATCACCCCCGGGCCGTAGATCTTCGCCGCCAGCGCCGGCGAAATGCAGATCAGGCCCACCGGCTTGCCAGCCTCGGCAAAGGCTTCGGCCAGCGCCAGTACATCTTCCTGGACCTTGCAGTCCGCGCCTTTGACGGCAAAGTTGGAGAGGTTCTTGGCCGCGCCAAAACCGCCGGGCACGATCAGCGCGTCGAAGTCTTCGACGTTGGCTTCGCGCAGGTTCTTGACCTCGCCACGGGCAATGCGCGCCGATTCCACCAGCACATTGCGCGACTCGTCCATGGTTTCACCGGTCAGGTGGTTGATCACGTGCATCTGCGCGATGTCAGGGGCGAAGCACTGGACCTTGGCGCCGCGTTGGTCGAGGCGCAGCAAGGTGATCACGCTTTCATGGATCTCGGCGCCGTCGTATACGCCACAACCGGAAAGGATCACTGCAACTTTTTTGCTCATGGGTTTTTCTCCAGATTCATGGCGCTAAATGTCCACTAAATTGTCATGGGTTGCCATAGGGTTATTTCACTGCGGGACCTAATCTCCCGTATCGATTCCGGTCAGGTCGCGTCATGAACTTCATCCTCTATGCGGTGCCGTTTTTCTTCGTATTGATTGTTGTCGAACTGTTGGCCGATCGCTGGCGCGGGGTGAACAACTACCGCGTGGCCGATGCCGTCAACAGCATCAGCACCGGCATGCTGTCGACCACTACGGGGCTTCTGACCAAGGGTGTGGGCCTGGTGACCTATGCCTTTGCCCTGAAGCACCTGGCGCTGTTCGAGTTGCCGGCCGACAGCGTCTGGGTCTGGGTATTCGCCTTTGTGCTGTATGACTTCTGCTACTACTGGCTGCATCGCTTCGGCCATGAACGCAACATCCTCTGGGCGGCCCACTCGGTGCACCACCAGAGCGAGGACTACAACCTCTCCACGGCCCTGCGCCAGACCAGCACCGGCTTCCTGCTGAGCTGGATCTTCTACCTGCCGCTGGCCGTGGCCGGCGTGCCATTGCTGGTGTTTGTCAGCGTTGCGGCGCTGAACCTGCTCTACCAGTTCTGGGTGCACACCCGGCATATCCCCAAGCTCGGCTGGTTCGAATGGTTCTTCGTGTCGCCGTCCAATCATCGGGCCCACCATGCACAGAACGCTCTCTACATGGATCGCAACTACGGCGGCGTGTTCATTATTTGGGACCGTCTGTTTGGCTCGTTCCAGGAAGAAGACGATAACGAGCCCGTGGTGTTCGGGGTGACCACGCCCCTGGCCAGTTGGAATCCGATCTGGGCCAACCTGCAGTTTTATGCACAGCTGTGGGCGGACGCGCGGCGTACCGAAAGCTACTGGGACAAGCTGCGGATCTGGTTCATGCGCACCGGCTGGCGCCCGGCGGATGTGCGGGCCAGGTACCCGCTGGCCAAACCGGACCTGAGCCAGTTCCGCAAGTTCGAGGTGGAGCTGGATGTGCGTCAGCAGGTGTACGTGGTGCTGCAGTTCTCGGTGTATGTGGCGCTGGGCAGCTACCTGATGAACCTGGAGAGCAGCTTGCCGACCGGTGCCCTGGTACTGGGCTGGGGCGCCATAGCGTTCGGGTTGTTTGTGCTGGGGGCGGCGCTGGAGAATCGGCCGTGGGCGTTGAAGCTGGAGGTTGTGCGGCTGTTGTCGAACCTGCCGCTGGTGTGGCTGGCGCCGCTGGTCGGGCTGTGGCCGGCCAGCCCGTTGGGCTGGATCGGCCTGCTGAGCTACAGCCTGCTCAGCGTGATCGGTCTGTACTACGTCAGAGGCCGGGTTACTCGACTGGCGTCTTGATTTCGGCCTTCTTGTCCTGCTCGGCCTGGTAGATCTCCTTGGCCAGCCGCGCGTTCTTCAGGCGCCGGCGCAACCACAGGCCCAGGCCCAGGATCAGCAGGGCGCCCAGCACCCACAGCTCGTACTTCTTGATGCTGCCGAGCATGCCCTCGAGCACCGCACCGAAGTGGTAGGCGGCCGCGGCCAGGGCGGTGGCCCAGATGGCTGCGCCGATACCGTTGAGCAGCAGGTAGCGTCCCGGCGGATAGCCGGACAGGCCAATGGCCACGGGCATGACCGTGCGCAGGCCGTAGACGAAGCGGAAAGTCAGTACCCAGATATCCGGATGCTTGCGGATATGCTCCAGCGCCCGGTCACCCATCAATTGCCAGCGGGGTTTGCGTGCAAGCAATTTGCGTCCGTGCTTGCGCCCCAGGAAATACCAAAGCTGGTCGCCGGCGTAGCTGCCGAAGAAGGCCACCACCACCACCAGGTTGATATCCATGTATCCGCGAAACGCCAGGAAGCCCGCGAGCACCAGAATGGTTTCGCCTTCGAAGAACGTGCCGAGAAAAAGGGCGAAGTAGCCGAAGTCATGCAGAAATTGTTGGAGCATTGTCTGGGTGCTGGCGAAATGAACGCGCAGCCTACCCCTTCGAGGACATAGAGGAAAGTATCGAAATGTGTCTCGACGTGAACAAATCCAGCAATGACAATCACTGCGACTACAGGTCACAGGGTTAAGCACAACTGTCATTCGTTCGTCATAATGGCCGCTTATAACTGTCACGCTCGCCCGCCAGCGCGGGCTCAGGAGTCTGCCGTGAGCTTTACCCCTGCCAACCGCCTGTTCCCCGCCACCCGCCTGCGCCGCAACCGTCGTGATGATTTCTCTCGCCGCCTGGTTCGTGAAAACGTCCTGAGCGTCGACGATCTGATCCTGCCGGTGTTCGTGCTCGAGGGCGAGAACCGTCGGGAAGCGGTGGCTTCGATGCCGGGGGTGGAGCGCCTGACCATTGACCTGCTGCTTGAAGAGGCGGCGACCTGGGTCGAACTCGGCATTCCGGCGCTGGCCCTGTTTCCGGTGACTCCGGCGGCGCTCAAGTCCCTGGACGCGGCCGAAGCCTGGAACCCGGAAGGTATTGCCCAGCGCGCCACCCGCGCCTTGCGCGAGCGCTTCCCGGAGCTTGGAGTGATCACCGATGTGGCGCTGGACCCGTTCACCACCCATGGCCAGGACGGGATTCTCGACGCAGACGGTTATGTGCAAAACGATATCACCGTCGACGCCCTGGTCCGCCAGGCGTTGTCCCATGCCGCGGCCGGTGCCCAGGTGGTGGCGCCATCGGACATGATGGACGGGCGGATCCAGGCGATCCGCGAGGCCCTGGAGCTGGCCGGTCACGTCAATGTGCGGATCATGGCCTACTCGGCCAAGTACGCCAGCGCCTATTACGGCCCGTTCCGCGACGCGGTGGGCTCGGCGCTGAACCTGGGCAAGGCCAACAAGGCCTCGTACCAGATGGACCCGGCCAACAGCAACGAAGCGCTGCATGAGGTGGCCGCCGACCTGGCGGAAGGCGCGGACATGGTGATGGTCAAGCCCGGCATGCCGTATCTGGACATCCTTTATAGGGTCAAGGATGAATTCAAGGTGCCGACCTTTGTCTACCAAGTCAGCGGCGAGTACGCCATGCATATGGCGGCGATTCAGAATGGATGGTTGGGTGAAGGGGTTATTCTTGAATCCCTGACCGCTTTTAAACGTGCAGGTGCCGATGGCATCCTGACTTACTTTGCCGTTCGTGCTGCTCAATTGTTACGAGAGCAAAAATAGCCCTCCCAGGAACACGCGATGAATACCGAAGGACTTACTGAAGTGGCCGTAAAAGACGCTCAGCCGGTGGTTGAGCCAATCGCCGAAACCCCACCCGTGCTGGAGACCCCGCCTGCGGTGGTCGCGGCCGCGGTCGAGTCGCCGCAGGCGGCCCCGGCGATCGCGATTCCCAGCCTGGATGACAGCAGCCTGTACATCCATCGCGAATTGTCGCAACTGCAGTTCAACATCCGCGTGCTGGAGCAGGCGCTGGATGAGTCCTACCCACTGCTGGAGCGGCTCAAGTTCCTGCTGATCTTCTCCAGCAACCTCGACGAATTCTTCGAGATCCGCGTTGCCGGGCTGAAAAAGCAGATCACCTTCGCCCGTGAACAAGCCGGGGCCGACGGCCTGCAGCCGCACCAGGCGCTGGCGCGCATCAGCGAACTGGTGCACGGTCACGTCGACCGCCAGTACGCGATCCTCAACGACATCCTGTTGCCGGAGCTGGAGAAGCATCAGGTCCGCTTTATCCGTCGCCGCAACTGGACCACCAAGCTCAAGACCTGGGTCCGCCGCTATTTCCGCGACGAGATCGCACCGATCATCACCCCGATCGGCCTCGACCCGACGCACCCGTTCCCGTTGCTGGTGAACAAGAGCCTGAACTTTATCGTCGAGCTGGAGGGGATCGACGCCTTTGGCCGTGATTCCGGCCTGGCGATCATCCCGGCGCCGCGCCTGCTGCCGCGCATCATCAAGGTCCCGGAAGAAGTCGGCGGCCCGGGCGACAACTATGTGTTCCTGTCGTCGATGATCCACGCCCATGCCGATGACCTGTTCCAGGGCATGAAGGTCAAAGGCTGCTATCAGTTCCGCCTGACCCGTAACGCCGACTTGGCCGTGGACACCGAAGACGTCGAAGACCTGGCCCGCGCCCTGCGCGGCGAGCTGTTCTCCCGTCGCTACGGCGACGCGGTGCGGCTGGAAGTGGCCGACACCTGCCCGAAACACCTGTCGGACTACCTGCTCAAGCAGTTCAACCTGCACGAGACCGAGCTGTATCAGGTCAACGGCCCGGTGAACCTGACGCGGCTGTTCAGCATCACCGGCCTGGACAGCCATCCGGAGCTGCAATACACGCCGTTCACCCCGCAGATCCCCAAGCTGCTGCAGAACAGCGAAAACATCTTCAGCGTGATCAGCAAGCAGGACATCCTGTTGCTGCACCCCTTCGAGTCCTTTACCCCGGTGGTCGACCTACTGCGCCAGGCCGCCAAGGACCCGCACGTGCTGGCCGTCCGGCAGACCCTGTACCGCAGCGGCGCCAACTCGGAAATCGTCGATGCGCTGGTGGATGCGGCGCGTAACGGCAAGGAAGTCACGGCGGTGATCGAATTGCGCGCGCGGTTCGACGAAGAGTCCAACCTGCAACTGGCCAGCCGCCTGCAAGCGGCCGGCGCGGTGGTGATCTACGGTGTGGTCGGCTTCAAGACCCACGCCAAGATGATGCTGATCCTGCGCCGTGAAGCCGGCGAGATCGTGCGTTACGCGCACTTGGGCACCGGCAACTATCACGCGGCCAACGCCCGTCTCTACACCGACTACAGCCTGCTGACCTCCGACGACGCCCTGTGCGAAGACGTGGGCAAGCTGTTCAGCCAGTTGATCGGCATGGGCAAGACCCTGCGCATGAAGAAGCTGCTGCACGCGCCGTTCACCCTGAAGAAGGGCATGCTCGACATGATTGCCCGGGAGACCCAGTTCGCCCTCGACGGCAAGCCGGCGCACATCATCGCCAAGTTCAACTCGCTAACCGATCCGAAGATCATCCGCGCGCTGTACAAGGCCAGCCAGTCGGGCGTGCGCATCGACCTGGTGGTGCGCGGCATGTGCTGCCTGCGTCCGGGCATCGCCGGGGTCTCGCACAATATCCATGTGCGCTCGATCATCGGCCGCTTCCTGGAGCACACCCGGGTGTTCTACTTCCTCAATGGCGGCGAAGAGCAGATGTTCCTCTCCAGTGCCGACTGGATGGAGCGCAACCTCGACAAGCGGGTCGAGACCTGCTTCCCGGTCGAGGGCAAGAAGCTGATCCTGCGGGTCAAGAAAGAGCTGGAGAGTTACCTCACCGATAACACCCACAGCTGGAGCCTGCAGTCGGACGGGCGCTACATCCGCAACACGCCGACCGGCAACCAGAACCCGCGCAGCGCCCAGGCGATTCTGCTGGAGCGCCTGAGCAATCCAGTGTTGAGCGTTCGCTAGGCGAAGTGACAGCGCAGCGGCGGCCCGCAAGGGCCGCCGCTGGCCTCAATGCACGTTGAGGCTGATGCCGACGCGGTTCAGCCACTCCGCTTCCAGGGCGAAGTCGGCTTGAGTCAGCTGGTTTTCATCCAGCCAGTTTTCCGGGAACCCCACATCCAGACTGTCGCCCGCGGCGTGCAGTTTGACCTGGGGCATTTCCTGGGTGCCGCGGATGTGATGGAACAGAATCGCAAAGCGCAGCAACACGCACAGGCGAATCAGCTTGGTGCCTTCATCGCCGAACTCGGCGAACTTGTCCTTGGGAATATTGCGCCGGTGGCCACGCACCAGTAGCGCGAGCATTTGCTGGTCTTCGCGGGAGAAACCAGCGAGGTCCGAGTGCTCGATCAGGTAGGCGCCGTGCTTGTGGTAGTGATAGTGGGCGATGTCCAGCCCCACCTCATGCACCTTGGCCGCCCAGCCCAGCAGCTCGCGCCACACGCCGTCTTCCAGGTCCCAGTCCTCGGCCACCTGGTCGAACGCATGCAACGCCTTGCGCTCGACCCGGGCGGCTTGTTCCAGGTCGACGTGGTAGCGCTCCATCAGCGAGCTGAGGGTGCGTTCGCGCACGTCTTCGTGATGATGGCGGCCCAGCAGGTCGTAGAGCACGCCTTCACGCAGCGCGCCTTCACAGTGGTCCATACGTTGCAGTTCGAGGGCATCGAAGATGGCTTCGAGAATCGCCAGGCCTGCCGGGAAAATGGTCCGGCGGTCGGGCTTGATCCCTTCGAAGTCGATTTTTTCCGCATCGCCCAGTTTGAACAGCTTGCGCTTGAGCCACGCCAGGCCTTCGGCATTGACCTCGCCGGTGCCATGCCCGCCGGCCTTCAGCGCCAGGCCGATGGCGCGGATAGTGCCCGAGGAGCCGATGGCTTCATCCCAGGTCAGGCGGTGCAGGGCGTGTTCGATGCTCATGATTTCCAGGCGGGCCGCGGTGTAGGCCTGGGCATAGCGCGCCGGGGTGATCTTGCCGTCCTTGAAATAACGCTGGGTAAAGCTGACGCAGCCCATCTGCAGGCTTTCGCGCAGCAGCGGCTCGAAACGCTGGCCGATGATGAATTCGGTACTGCCGCCGCCGATGTCGGCCACCAGGCGCTTGCCCGGGGTGTCGGCGAGGGTATGGGACACGCCGAGGTAAATCAGGCGGGCTTCTTCACGGCCGGAAATGACTTCAACCGGGTGGCCGAGGATCTCTTCGGCGCGGCGGATGAACTCGCCACGGTTGCGCGCTTCGCGCAGGGCGTTGGTGCCGACGATACGCACGGCGCCCAGGGGCATGCCATTGATCAGTTGAGCAAAGCGCTTCAGGCAATCGAGCCCGCGCTGCATGGACTCTTCGTTGAGCTGGCGCTCGTCGTTGATCCCGGCGGCCAGTTGAACCTTTTCACCGAGCCGCTCGAGAATGCGAATTTCACCGTTCTGGGCCTTGGCCACGACCATGTGAAAGCTGTTGGAGCCCAGGTCGATGGCGGCGATCAGGGACAGATTCTTGGCTTGGGATTGCGGCATGGTTGGGGGGGTCTCGGTCGATAACCTGAACATCCTGCCACGATCAACCGCTGCCGCCAACGCGCAGTGTTTAATGCGTTGATTCAGCGCATAAAAGCGGGCGCTGGCGGCCAGAGGCTCAGCCTACGGCCTCCTGGTTGCCGATGAAGTTGGCCAGCTCCTGGGTTTGCGGGTTGGCGAACAGCACTTTGGGGTCGCCCACTTCATGCACTTTGCCCTGATGCATGAACACCAGTTTGTCCCCCACCTCGCGGGCGAAGCGCATTTCATGGGTGACCATGATCAGGGTCATGCCATCCCGCGCCAGCTGGCGCACCACGCTGAGCACTTCGTTGACCAGTTCCGGGTCCAGTGCCGAGGTGATCTCGTCGCACAGCAGCACCTTGGGCGACATCGCCAGGGCCCGGGCGATCGCCACCCGCTGCTGCTGGCCGCCGGACAGGCGGTCGGGAAAGGCATCGAACTTCTCCGCCAGGCCGACCCGTTCCAGCATCTGCCGCGCCAGCTCGGCGGCCTTGGCCCTGGGCACTTTCTGCACCACCTGGGGCGCCAGCATCACGTTCTCGCCGACGCTCAGGTGCGGGAACAGGTTGAACTGCTGGAACACCATGCCGACCTTCTGTCGCAGGCTGCGCAGGTCGGCTCGCGCCGCGTCGAGGTATTCGCCATCGACCTCGATGACCCCGTCGTTGATCGATTCCAGGCCGTTGAGGGTGCGCAGCAGGGTGCTTTTGCCCGAGCCGCTGCGGCCGATGATCGCCACCACCTGGCCCTCTTCGATGCTCAGGTCGATGCCTTTGAGCACATGGTGGTCGCCGTAGTATTTATGCAGGGCGGAAATTCTAAGCAGAGGCATGCAGTCTCCTTTCCAGGTAGCGCGCGCTGAGGGACAGGGGGTAGCAGAGCAGGAAATATCCAAGCGCTACCAGGCCGTAGACCATGAAGGGTTCGAAGGTGGCGTTGGCGAGCATGCCGCCGGTCTTGGTCAGTTCGGTGAAGCCGATGATCGAGGTCACCGCCGTGCCTTTGACCACCTGCACCGAGAAGCCCACGGTGGGCGCCACGGCAATGCGCAGGGCTTGCGGCAGGATCACGTGGCGCAATTGCTCCAGCGGGCTCAGGGCCAGGCTCGACGACGCCTCCCACTGGCCATGGGGGATCGACTCGACGCAGCCGCGCCAGATCTCCGCCAGGTAGGCGCTGGTGAACAGGGTCAGGGCGATGGCCGCCGCCAGCCAGGCGGAGATATCGATCCCGAGCAAGGCGATGCCGAAGAACACCAGGAACAGTTGCATCAACAGCGGCGTGCCCTGGAACAGCTCGATATAGAGGCGGGCGAAGCCCCGCGGGAAGGCCTTGGCGGAAATACGCAGGGTCATGATCAGCAGGCCGATCAGGCCGCCACCGATAAAGGCCACCAGGGATAGGGCCAGGGTCCACTGCAGGCCGCTCAGCAGGTTGCGCAGGATGTCCCAGAAGGTGAAGTCGCTCATTGGCTGCTCCTCGCGATGTAGCGTCGGCCGACCCAGTTCAGCAACTGGCGGATCAGCAAGGCCATGCACAGGTAGACCAGGGTGGTCAGGGCGTAGGTCTCGAAGGCGCGGAAGTTGCGCGACTGGATGAAGTTGGCGGCAAAGCTCAGCTCCTCGGTAGCGATCTGCGAGCACACCGCCGAACCGAGCATGACGATGATGATCTGGCTGCTCAGGGCCGGCCACACCTTGCCCAGGGCCGGCAGCAGCACCACGTGGCGGAAGGCTTCCATGCGGCTCATGGCCAGGGCCGCGGCGGCCTCCAGTTGCCCTTTGGGGATGGCCTGGATGCCGGCGCGGATGATCTCGGTGGAATAGGCCCCCAGGTTGATCACCATCGCCAGCACGGCGGCCTGCCATTCGGAAATCTGCAGCCCCAGGGACGGCAGGCCGAAGAAGATAAAGAACAACTGCACCAGGAACGGCGTGTTGCGGATCAGCTCGACGTAGACGCCGAAGATCGCCGAGAAGGGCTGGATCTTCCAGGCCCGCACCAACGCGCCGACGATCCCCAGGCTGACCCCGAGCAGGGTGCCGATGGCGGTCAGCTCAAGGGTGAACAGGGCGCCACGCAATAGCAGGCCGGTGTTTTCCAGCACCGGTAGAAAGTCGAACTGATAGGCCATGGATAACCTCCGGCGGTGCTATCAGAGATCAGCCGGCAGCGGCTGTTTGAGCCACAGCTGGGCGTTCTTTTCCAGGCTGCCGTCGCTCTTGGCGGTGGCCAGGATCTGGTTGACCTTGTCCAGCAGCTCCGGCTGGTTCTTGTTCACGCCGACATAGACCGGAGAGTCCTTGAGCTTGACCTTCATGGCCGGGATGCGTTTCGGGTTGCGTTCGCTGATGGCCACCATCACCACGTTGCCGCTGGCGATCAGGTCGACTTGCCCGGCGAGGTAGGCGGCGATGGTCGAGTTGTTGTCCTCGAAGCGCTTGATGGTCACGCCCTGGGGCGCCACGGCGGTCAGCTCGATGTCTTCGATGGCGCCACGGGTGACGCTGATGGTCTTGCCCTTGAGGTCGTCGAGGCTGCTGATGGCGGCATCCGGCGGGCCGAACACGGCGAGGTAGAAGGGGGCGTAGGCGCGGGAGAAGTCGATGACCTTCTCGCGCTCGGGGTTCTTGCCGAGGCTGGAGATCACCAGGTCGACCTTGCCGGTGGTGAGGAACGGGATGCGGTTGGTGCTGTTGACCGGGGTCAGTTCGAGTTTGACCTTGAGTTGCTCGGCCAGCAGCTTGGCGGTGTCGATGTCCAGGCCGCGGGGTTTCATATCCGGGCCCACCGAGCCGAAGGGCGGGAAGTCCTGGGGCACGGCGACCTTGAGCGTGCCGCGGGCGACGACATCGTCCAGGCCGTTGGCGTGGGCGGGGGCCTGGCTCAGCATCAGGCTGGCAAACAGGGCGCAGAGCAGGGCGCTGAAACGCTGGGTCATGGCAATTCTCCGGAACGGCGGCGATTGATTTCTGGGTTGCGACACAGCACAGCCCATGCCAAATCACCGCAACAGCCTTGCAGGGCCGGGTTTTACTGGGTTTGGTCGGTCTTACTGGTCTGAACAGTTGGGCCGGTTTTCGCACCCTTATCGAGCGTCGGCCCAGGCGCCCGAACCCGCTTGGGGCACGACTTGCCGACCCTGGCGAATAGCTTTACAACTAGCGCTTTCGTGGTCCGACCCAGCTGAAATCTATGAACTCGATCTCCCGCGCCGTGCCCGAAGTGGCGTTGCAAGCCATTCGTCAATTGATCACCGAACAGGGCTTCGGCCCGGGCGATGCCTTGCCCTCGCAACGGGACCTGGCGCTGCAATTGGGCGTCAGCCGGGCCTCATTGCGTGAGGCGCTGTCGTCCCTGAGTGCACTGGGGGTGATCAGCGTGCAGCCGGGCAAGGGGGTGTTCGTCCAGGCGCCGGAGCCGTTGGCGAATGCCGCAGGCCTGAGCTGGCCGTTCGCGGCCCAGGCCTCGCCGGTGGATATCTTCCAGCTGCGCTATGCACTGGAGGGGTTTGCCGCCGGCCTTGCGGCCGTGACCCTGACCGCCGACGAGCTGGATGCCCTGGAAGATAATGTCGAGGCCATGCGCCGCGAACTGCGGGCCGCGGACTTCGAAGCGGCGGCGCGGCTGGACTTCGAGTTTCACCAGAAGATCCTCCTGGCCAGCGGCAACCAGGCGATGCTGAGCATCCTAAGTGCCAGTGCCGAGGTGTTTCTGGAGAGCCAGAAACTACCGTTCATCCGACCCGAGCGGGCTATGGAGACCTGGCAGGAACACCGCAAGATCCTGCGCGGCCTGGCCCGGCACGCGTCCGGCGCGGCGCAGAAGGCCATGCAGGAACATGTTCGGGGTGCTGCGCTGCGCACCGGAATCGCCTTCGTGACCCCGGGCGCGTCCTGAGTTGAGCTATACCCAAACTCATGCCCCACCATAGCGAGAGTCAATCATCTCCGGCTTCCTGAACGCGGGAAGGGCGGCTATGATGGGCCACGTTTTTTTGCTTACAACCTGGAGACTTCCATGAGCAGCGATCTTATCAAACACGTTAGCGACGCTAGCTTCGAGGCCGACGTACTCAAGGCCGAAGGCGCTGTACTGGTCGACTACTGGGCTGAATGGTGCGGCCCTTGCAAAATGATCGCTCCGGTTCTGGACGAAATCGCCGAGACCTACAAAGGCAAGCTGACCGTTGCCAAGCTGAACATCGACGAGAACCAGGAAACCCCTGCCAAGCACGGCGTACGTGGTATCCCGACGCTGATGCTGTTCAAGAACGGCAACGTCGAAGCCACCAAAGTCGGTGCCCTGTCGAAGTCGCAACTGGCTGCTTTCCTCGACGCCAACATCTAAGCGGCGTTGTCAGATCCGGTCAAAAAAAGCCCCGCAAATTGCGGGGCTTTTTCATGATTGAGGGCTAGACGCTCAGAAACTCAGGTGTTACATTCGGCCCCGCACTGGTTTCTCCACTGCCCCCTGCAAGCCGTCGCCGACGCTCTCCTTTCGAACAAGTACGCGATCCTGTCGCCTTCTCCGCGGCGCGGCCTCATTAAGCCAAAAGCTTAATTTCCCCCCCTCCATAAATGATTACGTCATTCCTATATGAATCTGACTGAACTCAAGCAAAAGCCGATTACCGAACTGCTCGAATTGGCCGAACAGATGGGCATAGAAAATATGGCCCGTTCGCGCAAGCAGGACGTGATTTTCTCCCTGCTGAAAAAGCACGCGAAAAGCGGCGAGGAAATCTCCGGTGATGGCGTGCTGGAGATCCTCCAGGACGGCTTCGGCTTCCTCCGTTCTTCCGACGCCTCCTACCTGGCCGGCCCAGACGATATCTACGTCTCGCCAAGCCAGATCCGTCGTTTCAACTTGCGCACCGGTGACACCATCGTTGGCAAGATCCGCCCTCCAAAGGAAGGCGAGCGTTACTTCGCGCTGCTCAAGGTCGACACGATCAACTACGATCGTCCCGAGAACGCCAAGAACAAGATTCTGTTTGAAAACCTGACTCCGCTGTTCCCGACCGTGCGCATGAAGATGGAAGCCGGCAACGGTTCCACCGAAGACTTGACCGGTCGTGTGATCGACCTCTGCGCCCCGATCGGCAAAGGCCAGCGCGGTTTGATCGTGGCCCCGCCAAAAGCGGGCAAGACGATCATGTTGCAGAACATCGCAGCCAACATCACCCGTAACAACCCGGAAGTGCACCTGATCGTTCTGCTGATCGACGAGCGCCCGGAAGAAGTAACCGAAATGCAGCGCACCGTGCGCGGCGAAGTGGTTGCCTCGACCTTCGACGAGCCGCCAACCCGCCACGTGCAGGTTGCGGAAATGGTCATCGAGAAGGCCAAGCGCCTGGTTGAGCACAAGAAGGACGTGGTGATCCTGCTGGACTCCATCACCCGTCTGGCCCGTGCCTACAACACCGTGATCCCGAGCTCCGGCAAAGTGCTCACCGGTGGTGTCGATGCCCACGCCCTGGAGAAACCGAAACGTTTCTTCGGCGCCGCGCGCAACATCGAAGAAGGCGGCTCGCTGACCATCATCGCTACCGCGCTGGTTGAAACCGGCTCGAAGATGGATGAAGTGATCTACGAAGAGTTCAAGGGCACCGGCAACATGGAGCTGCCTCTGGACCGTCGCATCGCTGAGAAGCGCGTGTTCCCGGCCATCAACATCAACCGTTCCGGCACCCGCCGCGAAGAGTTGCTGACCGCCGACGATGAGCTGCAGCGCATGTGGATCCTGCGCAAGCTGCTGCATCCTATGGATGAAGTCGCCGCCATCGAGTTCTTGATCGACAAGCTGAAACAGACCAAGACCAACGATGAGTTCTTCCTGTCGATGAAACGCAAGTAAGTCGAGCGGGACCGCAAAAGCCGGGGAAACCCGGCTTTTTGCTATCTGATTATTGATCAACGGGCAGTTCGCTGTTCTGAACAGCTGGGTTCGGCGCTAAACTGCCTGCCCCGAACGCCACGGCCAAAACGAGGCTCACGCATGCAGTATCGCGACTTGCGCGACTTTATCAGCGGCCTGGAACAGCGCGGTGAACTCAAGCGCATCCAGGTTCCGGTGTCCCCAGTGCTGGAAATGACCGAGGTCTGCGATCGCACCCTGCGTGCCAAAGGTCCGGCCCTGTTGTTCGAAAACCCTACGGGTTATGACATTCCGGTGCTCGGCAACCTGTTCGGCACCCCTGAGCGCGTCGCCCTGGGCATGGGCGCGGAAGCAGTCAGCGAGCTGCGGGAAATCGGCAAGCTGCTGGCTTTCCTCAAGGAGCCCGAGCCGCCCAAAGGCCTGAAAGACGCCTGGTCCAAGCTGCCGATCTTCCGCAAGATCATCGCCATGGCGCCCAAGGTGGTGAAGGACGCGGTGTGCCAGGAGGTGGTCATCGAAGGCGATGACGTCGACCTGGCGATGCTGCCGGTGCAGACCTGCTGGCCGGGCGATGTCGGCCCCCTGATCACCTGGGGCCTGACGGTGACCAAAGGCCCGAACAAGGACCGGCAGAACCTGGGCATCTATCGCCAGCAGGTGATCGGCCGCAACAAAGTGATCATGCGCTGGTTGAGCCACCGTGGCGGCGCGCTGGATTACCGCGAGTGGTGCGAGAAGAACCCGGGGCAGCCATTCCCGGTGGCCGTGGCCCTGGGCGCGGACCCTGCGACCATCCTCGGCGCCGTGACCCCGGTGCCGGACAGCCTTTCCGAGTACGCCTTCGCCGGCCTGCTGCGGGGCAACCGCACCGAGTTGGTGAAGTGCCGGGGCAACGACCTGCAAGTGCCGGCCACCGCCGAAATCATCCTTGAAGGGGTGATTCACCCGGGCGAGATGGCCGATGAAGGCCCGTACGGCGATCACACCGGTTATTACAACGAGGTCGACAGCTTCCCGGTGTTCACCGTGGAGCGCATCACCCATCGCATCAAGCCGATCTACCACAGCACGTACACCGGCCGTCCGCCGGATGAGCCGGCGATTCTTGGCGTGGCGCTCAATGAAGTGTTCGTGCCGATCCTGCAGAAGCAGTTCCCGGAAATCACCGACTTCTACCTGCCGCCCGAAGGCTGCTCGTATCGCATGGCGGTGGTGACCATGAAGAAGCAGTACCCCGGCCATGCCAAGCGCGTGATGCTGGGTGTGTGGTCGTTTTTACGACAATTCATGTACACCAAGTTCGTTATTGTCACTGACGACGATATCAACGCACGCGACTGGAACGACGTGATCTGGGCCATCACCACGCGCATGGACCCCAAGCGCGACACGGTGATGATCGATAACACGCCGATCGACTACCTGGATTTTGCCTCGCCGGTTTCCGGCCTGGGGTCGAAGATGGGGCTCGATGCCACGCATAAATGGCCCGGTGAAACCACGCGCGAGTGGGGCCGGGTGATCGTCAAGGATGAGGCGGTGACCCGCCGGATCGATGCCATCTGGAATCAGTTAGGAATAGATTGATGCGTGTAACCTTGCAGCCCTCCGGAGCCGTGCTTGAGACACTGCCCGGCGAGCGGATTCTCGATGCGGCGCGACGCCTGGGCTATGAGTGCCCGCAAAGCTGCCGCAATGGCAATTGCCATGTGTGTGGTGCCTTGCTGGTCGAAGGCAGCGTCCGCCAGGCCGGCGATGTGCGTGACCATGGCGAGTTCTACACTTGCATTGCAGAGCCGCTGGAAGACTGCATTGTGTTGTGGGATGGCGTGCTTGCCCTGGGAGAGCTGCCGGTGCGCAGTCTGTCGTGTCAGGTCAGTGAGTGTGTGGAAGTCGGCGGTGATGTCTGGCGTGTGAGCCTGCGTGCGCCCGCCGGCAAGCCGCCGCGTTACCACGCCGGCCAATACCTGATGCTGGAGCGGGAAAACGGCGAGAAATCGGCTTTTTCCCTGGCTTCAGCGCCCCATTCCGGGCGTGATATCGAACTGCATGTGCTGGTGCGCGAAAGCAGCGCCCAGAGCCTGATCGAACAGCTGCAGCGCAACCGCGTGGTGCGGGTCGAGCTGCCGTTTGGCGATACCCACCTGGCCGAGTTGCCCGATGGGCCGCTGGTGCTGATCGCCGCCGGTACCGGCATGGCGCAGATGCACAGCCTGATCGAACATTGTCGGGCCCGTGGCTTCAAGCATCCGGTGCACCTGTACTGGGGCGTACGCCGGCCTGAGGACTTCTACCGCATCGACGAATGGGAACAGTGGCAGCAACTGCCCAATCTCTACCTGCATCAGGTCGTCAGCGATCTGTGCGGCTGGGAAGGGCGCTGCGGCATGCTGCACGAAGCGGTCTGCGAAGACATTGCCGACCTGTCCGCGGTGTACGTCTACGCCAGCGGCTCGCCGGCGATGATTTATGCAACGCTCGATGCGCTGGTCAATGCGGGGATGGATGCGCACCAGATGCGCGCCGATGTCTTCGCCTATGCCCCGCGGCCCTGAGCCACGCCAAGGCTGCGCAGGGCGTCGGGTCTAGAAACGCACGCCGGTGGTGATCATCGCGGCGTTGGCGCCCAACAGCACCAACTCCGCCGCCACCGGGCCGTAGTAAGTGCCCAGCGACGGGATAATCACCGGCGCGACGCCGAAGCGGTTGAGCGGGATCTTGTCCTGGTATTTGCCGCGGTAGCCTTCCAGTAATCCCCCAGTGAGTTTCAGGTACAGCGGATAGTTGGCACTTTCATAACGTTTGCCAGCGTAGGCGTAATAGGAGCGCTGGCTGAACGAGTTGCGAAAAGTTGCCGCGCCATATACCCAGCCCGACGCTTCATTGCGTTCCAGGCCCAATAAGTCCTGGTTGTTATTGTGATCCGGGTCGGGGGAAAAGTGCTTGGTAAAGACACTGGTTTGCAGGTACCAGAAACCCTGATCTGGTGCCTGAGTGTCGCCGCTTGCCAGTGCTGCACCGGCGTGGGCCAGTAATAGCAGGCCGCTGAGTCGAAGTTTTTTCATGCGGGGCCTCTTTAGGCGTGCGGTATATGCCTGGGGACGGCCAAGAGTGGCGGTACTTCAGAGAGATGAGGGCACATCCTAGTCAAACATTAGGCTTATGCATATTTCATTCTGATATTTAAGACATTTCCTAAGTAGTATTAAGCTATATGCAAGTGGCCTGCGGCACCCAGTTTGGCCATTGTTGCCAGGTAATTGAGTCATACGTCTTTAAGCACTTTTCGTTTTATTCTTATTGCGATATGTTTCAGGGCGTTAATCTTGATTGCATCTTGTAATACTTGCGGGGCCGAACATCATCCGTTATGACCGCCATTGAATCTGCTTGTTTGAATCCTGCTTATCCTCCGCGGCTCGATCTGGGGCCGCAGCTGACTCACGAACAATTGCTCAGCTCAATGCACTCGACCATGGCTCGCCACAAGGGCGGCCCGGTGTGGCTGTTTGCCTACGGGTCGCTGATCTGGCGCCCGGAATGCTCTGCCGTCGAGCGCATGCGCGGCCGGGTGCACGGCTACCATCGCGGTTTGTACCTGTGGTCCCACGAGCATCGCGGCACGCCGGAACGGCCCGGGCTGGTCTTCGGCCTGGATCGTGGCGGCTCTTGCAGTGGCTTTGCCTATCGCTTGCCCCAGGAGCAGCTCGACGCTTCGCTGTTTGCGCTGTGGCAGCGTGAGATGCCTTATCCGTCCTATCGCCCGCACTGGCTCAATTGCCGACTCGAAGATGGCAGTCAGGTCCAGGCCCTGGGTTTTGTGTTGGAGCGGCACCTGCCCAGCTATGCCGGCAACCTGCCGGACCATGTGCTGAGCCAGGTGTTTGAGAGCGCCAGCGGGCGCTACGGCACCACGCGCGATTACGTCGAACAGACCGTGCACGCCCTGCGCAGCCATGCGATGCCGGATCGCAACCTGGAAGCGCGGCTCAAGCGCTGCAAATCCGCAGCGCATTAAGCCCGGCTTGCTGCGCCTCAGCGCACCTGCACCACCACCTTGCCCACCGCCTTGCGCTGGCCCAGATCGTCGATCGCCCGCGCGGCCTGGGCCAGGGGATAGACCTGGGACACCAGCGGCTTGAGCTTGCCCTCGGCGAACCAGCCGAACAGCTGCTGGAAGTTGGCCGCGTTGTCCTGGGGCTGGCGCTGGGCGAATGAACCCCAGAACACCCCGACCACCGCCGCGCCCTTGAGCAACGCCAGATTCACCGGTAGCTCGGGGATGCGTCCGCTGGCGAAACCCACCACCAGCAGGCGGCCGTTCCAGGCAATGGAGCGCACGGCCTGGTCGAACAGATCGCCGCCTACCGGGTCGTAGATCACGTCGGCGCCGTTGCCGTCGGTCAGGCGCTTGATCTCGTCCTTGAGGTTGCTTTCGCTGTAGTTGATCAGCTCATCGGCCCCGGCGGCCTTGGCCACCGCGAGTTTCTCCGCGCTGCTGGCGGCGGCAATCACCCGGGCGCCCATGGCCTTGCCGATTTCCACGGCCGCCAGTCCCACGCCGCCCGAGGCGCCGAGCACCAGCAGGGTCTCGCCCGGTTGCAGGTGGCCGCGCTGCTTGAGGGCGTGCATCGAGGTGCCGTAGGTCATGCTGAAGGCCGCGGCGGTGTTGAAGTCCATGCTCGGGGGGATTGGCAGCACGTTGTAGCCCGGCACCGCAACCTGCTCGGCAAAGCTGCCCCAGCCGGTCAGGGCCATGACCCGGTCGCCAACCTTGAGGTGGCTGACTTTCTCCCCTACCGCGCTGACCACCCCGGCCGCCTCACCGCCCGGCGAAAACGGGAAAGGCGGCTTGAACTGGTATTTGCCCTCGATGATCAGGGTGTCCGGGAAGTTGACCCCGGCCGCGTGCACTTCAAGCAGGACTTCGTTCTTCTTCGGCACAGGACTCGCGACGTCTTCCAGCACCAGCGTTTCGGCGGGGCCGAAGGCTTTGCACAGCACGGCTTTCATCAGGGCTATTCCTTTGGGAGTGGTGGCCGATAAGTGTAGGTGTGTGAATAACGCGGTCAACGAGCATGCCCCGTCCTGATAGCCGCCCATAAGCTTTGTGCTTGGGCTCAGGCAGTGGGGCCTTTATGCTAGGCCGCAAACCGGATAAGGAGCGAACTGTGAAAGCGTGGATCATGTTGATGCTGGCCCTGACTCTGCCCATGGCAGCCATGGCCGAAGAAGCCAAAGAAGGCGAAGCACCGAAAGTCAGCTACATCAGCCTGAGCCCGCCGTTCGTGGGTAACTACGGCCTCGATGGCACCCAGAAGCTCAAGGTCTACAAGGCCGACGTGGCCCTGCGGGTCACGGGCGATGAAGCGGCCAAGGCGGTCAAGGCCAATGAACCGTTGATCCGCAACCAGCTGGTGGCGCTGTTCGCCCAGCAGACCACCGAGACCATGAACAACGTCGAAGCCAAGGAAAAACTGCGCCAGGAAGCCCTGAAGCAGACCCAGCAGGTGATGAACGACGAAACCGGCAAACCGGTGGTGGAAGACCTGCTGTTCAACAACCTGATCATCCAGTAAGCCGCGGTTCGGCATCTCGCACGAGATGCCGCGCCTGCCTCCAGCGCCTGCACGTCGACCCCTGGGCATGACCCGCCGGGAGTCGGCGGGCCGGCGCTGTGTCGTTTCCGGTGTCGGCTAAATCCCGGCGGCTATGAGGCCAGGCTTTTGCGAAAGCGCGCCAGGGCAATGGCGAAGAACAGCAGGCCGATCCCCGCCAGGGCCAACAGGTCCGGCCACACCACGCTGACCCCGGCATCGCGAAACAGGATCGCCGCGCTCAGGCTGACGAAGTGCGTCGACGGCGAGCCCTGCATCACCCATTGCAGCCACTGCGGCATGCTGTCCAGCGGCGTGCTGCCGCCCGATAACAGCAGCATCGGGATGATCACCGGAATCGCCAGCAGGCCGAACTGCGGCGTTGAACGAGCCAGGGTCGCGAGGAAAATCCCCAGGGCGGTGCTGGCGAACAGGTACAGCGCGGTCACGAGCAAAAACAAGGTCATCGAGCCCGCCAGCGGCACCCCCAGGGCACCCTTGACGATCACCTCCAGCGAGATCCAGGTGCAGAGCACCACCACCAGCATGTTGCTCCAGATTTTTGCCAGCATGATTTCCAGCGCCGTCAGCGGCAGCACCAGCAAGTGGTCAAGGGTGCCGTGCTCGCGTTCGCGCAGCAGGGCGGTGCCGGTGAGGACGATGGCGAGGATGGTGATGTTGTTGACGATCTGGATCACCGCCAGGAACCAGCCCCCTTCGAGGTTGGTGTTGAACAGTGCGCGCGTGGTCAGCAGCGCCGGCGCCTTGCTGGTCGCATCGTTCTGGTCGCCGTAGGTCAGCAGTTCGCGCTGGAAGATCCGTCCTATATAGCCGGCCCCCATGAACGCCTGGCTCATGGCCGTGGCATCGACGTTGACCTGCACCGCGGGCTCGCGCCCGGCCAGCAGATCGCTTTGGAAGTTGGCCGGCACGTTGATCACGAAGGTGTACTGGCCGCTGTCCATGACCTTGTCCAGCTGATCGTAGGGCAGCGCCACCGCGCTCTGGAATTCGGGCGGCTGCAGGGCTTCGGCCAACTGTCGGGAGAGGTGGCTGTGGTCCTCGTCCACCAGGGCCACGCTGGCGTTGTGCACGCCGATGACCGAGCCGGCCGCAGGCATGTAGATCGCCACCGTGAAGGCGTACAGCAGGAACAACAGCAGCACGCTGTCGTGGCGCAGGCTGGTGAGTTCCTTGAGGCCCAGGCGCAGGATGTGGGTGAGCTGGTGCATCAGACCTCCTGCTTTTTCAGCATGGCCAGGCTGAGCCCGGTGAAGCCGAGGAAGAACCCGAACAGCGCCAGGCACTGCGGCCACAGCTGGCGCAGGTCCAGGGCTTTGGTGAAGGTGCCGACGGCGATATCGAGGAAATAGCCGGCAGGGAACATCTGCCCCATAAAGGCTGCCGCGCCTTCAAGGGAGGAGCGCGGCACGATCAGCCCGGAGAACTGGATCGTCGGCAGGCTGGTGATGATCATGGTGCCGAGGATCGCCGCGATCTGGGTCCGGGTGAACGCCGAGATCAGCAGGCCCATGCTGGTGGTGGCCAGCACATAAAGCATGCCGCCGAAGGCCAGGGTCAGGCCGCTGCCCTTGAAGGGCACGCCAAACAGCCAGCGATTCATCGCCACCAGCAGCCCGAGGTTGATCAGGCTGACCGCCAGGTACGGCGCCTGCTTGCCCAGGAGAAACTCCAGGCGCGTCAGGGGCGTGGCGTAGAAGTTGGTGATCGAGCCCAGTTCCTTCTCGCGCACAATCCCCAGCGCCGTCAGCATCGCCGGGATAAACGCCAGGATCAGCGCCATCACCCCGGGGCCGATGGCATTCACGCTGACCACGTCCTGGTTGTAGCGAAAGCGCGTTTCCAGCCGGGCCGCAGGGCGCGGGTTGTAGGCCGGGCTGCTTTGTTCGGCCAGTTGCTCCAGGTTGGCCTGGTGCACGGCCTCGACATAATTGCGGCTGGTTTCGGCGCGAAACGGCATGCCGCCATCCAGCCAGGCCGCCACTGCCGGTTGGCGCCCGGCGTACAGGTCGCGGCCGAAACCGGGGGGGATTTCCAGTGCCAGCTTGATTTCCGAGCGCTGCAGGCGCCGGTGCAGTTCGGCCGAATCGCGGATCGGCGGCTGTTCCTGAAAGTACCGCGAGCTGCGAAACGCCTCCAGGTAGGCCCGGCTTTGCGGCGTCTGGTCCTGGTCGTAGACGGCGAAAGCGAGCTTCTCCACGTCCAGGGAAATGCCGTAGCCGAAGATCACCATCATGAAAATCGCCCCCAGCAGGGCAAAGCCCAGGCGCACCTTGTCGCGCAGCAATTCCTTGCCCTCGCGGGTGGCCACGGCCAGCAGCCGGGCCAGGCTGAAACCGGGTTTGCTCGGCGGTACGCTGCTCGGGGCCTGAGTGGTTTGTGCCGCAGGGGCTGGCGTCGGTGCGGCGTCGGCGGCGCCCTGGGCCTGCTCCAGGCAGGTCACGAAGGCGGCTTCCAGGGTGTCGCCGGCGAACTGCTGTTGCAGCGCGGCGGGGGTGTCGCAGGCCAGCACCTTGCCGGCGTGCATCAGGGAAATGCGGTCGCAGCGCTGGGCTTCGTTCATGAAGTGGGTGGACAGGAAAATCGTCACCCCCTGCTCGCGCGACAATTCGATCAGCAGGCGCCAGAAGTCATCGCGCGCCGCCGGGTCGACGCCCGAGGTCGGTTCATCGAGGATCAGCACTTCCGGGCGATGCAGCACCGCCACCGCCAGCGACAGGCGTTGGCGCAGGCCCAGGGGCAGGGCGCCGGACTGTTGCTCGGCAATGGCGCCGAGGTCGAAACGCTGGATCAGTTCTTCGATACGCGGCGCGCTTTCACTGGCCGGCAGGTCGAACAGCCGGGCGTGCAGCACCAGGTTCTGGCGCACGCTGAGTTCGCCGTACAGCGAGAAGCTCTGGGACATGAAACCCACGCGCTTGCGGGTTGCCAGGTCCTTGGCGTTGACCGGGTTGCCCAGCAATTTGGCGCTGCCTTCGGTGGCCGGCATCAGCCCGGTCAGGACTTTCATGGTGGTGGTCTTGCCACAGCCATTGGAGCCCAGAAAGCCAAAAATCTCGCCGCGGCCGATGGCGAAGCTGACGTTGTTCACCGCCGTGAAATCGCCGAAACGCAGGGTCAGCTCGTGGGCTTCGATGGCGATGTCGTGGTTATCGCCGGCGCGCGGCGGGATCACCAGCGGCTCATTGTTATGGCCGCTGTCACCCTGGAAATGGGTAAAGGCTTCGTCGAGCTTGCCGCTGGGGGTTGCCGCCGCCAGCTCGCGGCTCAGGCCCTGGGCGATCAGCTTGCCGCGATCGAGCATCAGGCAGTGTTCGAACTGCTCGGCCTCTTCCATATACGCCGTGGCGACCAGCAGGGTCAGTTGCGGCCGCTGGCTGCGCACGTCTTCCACCAATTCCCAGAAGCGCCGGCGGGACAGGGGGTCGACGCCGGTGGTTGGCTCATCGAGGATCAGCAGGTCCGGCTCGTGGATCAGGGCGCAGCACAGCCCGAGTTTCTGCTTCATGCCGCCGGACAACTTGCCCGCCGGCCGTTCAGCGAAGCGCAGCAGGTCGGTGGCCAGCAGCAGGCCATGCATGCGCTGCTCGCATTCGGCTTTAGACAGGCCGAACAGGGTGGCGAAGAAGCGAATGTTTTCGCTGATCGACAGTTCGGGGTACAGGTTGCCGCCCAGGCCCTGGGGCATAAAGGCGATGCGTGGATACAGGCTGTTGCGGTGCCGGCGCTGCTCGATGGGGCCGCCCAGCACTTCGAGCTGGCCCTGTTGCAGCTTTTTAACCCCGGCGATCAGGCCCAGCAGGCTCGACTTGCCGGCGCCATCCGGGCCGATCAGCCCGCAGCGGGTGCCCGCCGGCAGGCTGAAGGCAATGTCGATCAGGGCCTGTTGTTGCCCATAGCGATGGTTGATCCCCGTGGCTTGCAGCGCCAGGGCGGTCATTGCAGGTTAGCCGGCCAGTCCACGGTCGCGGTGCGCACATAGCCGGCGCCGGGCATGCCCGGCTTGGCCTGGGGCACGGCACTCGGCTCGGTCAGCCGCAGCTTGACCCGGAACACCAGCTTCTGCCGCTCGTCACGGGTCTCGACTTCTTTCGGGGTGAATTGGGACTTGGCCGCGACAAAGGTGATTTTTGCCGGCAGCGGCTGATTGGGCAGGGCGTCGAGCAGGATCCGCGCGTCGGAGCCCACGGTCAGGCGACCGGTGACCGAGGCGGGCAGGTAGAGGTTCATGTACTGGTCATTGGGATCAATCAGCAGCAGGACCCGGCCACCGGCACCCAGGACTTCGCCCGGCTCGGCCAGGCGCAGCTGGATGATGCCGTCGATGGGCGCGCGCAGGCTGCTGTCGTCGATCTCGCTGGTGAGCTGGGCAACCTGGGCCTGGGCGGCGCCGATGGCAGCCTGGACCGCCGCGACCTGGGACCTGGCGGCCAGCACGGCCGCGTTTCCGGTGTTGAGGCGGGCCTGTTGCTGGTCGATGATCTGCTGGCTGGCAAAGCCGCGTTTGAACAGCTCCTGGGAGCGCTTGAATTCCTGGTTGGCCAGCAGCAATTCGCTCTGGCGCAGTTGTACGTTGGCTTCGGCGGCCGCGAAATTCTCCCGCGCCCGCAGCACTTCCGCTTCCGCCTGGGTGCGCTGGGCCTCCAGGGTGCGGGTGTCCATGCGCGCGAGGAGTTGGCCTTGCAGGACTTTGTCGCCTTCGTTGACCCGCACTTCCGCCAGGCGCCCGGGGATCTTGCTGGCGATCTGCACTTCCGTGGCTTCGAGCCGACCGTTGCCCATGCTCAGGCCTTCGGGCAGGCGATCGCTGAGCGACTTCCAATAACCGAAGCCGCCGGCAGCGAGCAGCAGAACCAATAAAGAAATGGCGAAAAGGCGGGAAGAACGGTGGTTCGTCGACATAGGTGCATCCTGCGGCTTATAGCGTCCAAGTCTGACGGTACACGCCGTTAGGCGACTTGATACCCGTCAAATGAAAGCCGTAAGCCTAACCCTATTGGCCAGACGATGCATGGTTGTGCGCAGTGACTGCCGGGTTCTCGAGATAAACCCCGTGGGCGCGTGCCGCGAGCGGTACGTGGCACGGCGTGTCGGGGATCAGCGCAGGGCCAGTACCGCGGCCCATTGCTCGGCGGTCACCGGCATCACCGAGAGGCGGCTGCCTTTTTGTACCAGCGGCATTTCGTCGAGGGCGGCCTGTTGTTTCAAATAGTCCAGGCGCAACACCTGGGCGAAAGTCTCGACATGGGCAACGGTGATTGCACTCCAGGCATTTTTTTCCGGCGTGGCCTTGGCGTCGAAGTAGGGACTTTGCGGGTCCAGGGCCGTTGGGTCCGGGTAGGCGGCTTCGATGATCCGCCCGATGCCGGCGATCCCGGGCTCCGGGCAGCTGGAGTGATAGAAGAAGAATGAGTCGCCCACCGCCATGGCCCGCAGGAAGTTGCGTGCCTGGTAATTGCGCACCCCGTCCCATCGGGCTTCGCCGAGCGTTTCCAGGCCTTTGATCGAGAGTTCTTCGGGCTCGGACTTCATCAGCCAATAGGCCATTTTTTGCGCTCCTCGAGGGCTGTGGGCAAGTTGTCTGGCAATTTTATGACAAACCGACAGTCGGTTGACGTCAGCATTTGCGTGTCGGTTCACGTTATCGCAGAATGCCGGGATTTTAAGCTTGACGCTGCTGCACGGACTATTACGCAAGCCGTTGCTGTCATCGTGTGTGATAGGCCTTAGGGGGGCAATCGATGAAACGCAAACCGGATTTACTATGGATTTTGGTTATTTTGTTCGGTTTGGGCGTGGTGACCACTGGCTATGCGCAGAGCCTGTGGGCCAGTAAAACCGATGCCCCGATCGAGCTCGCGCAACAGCAGCAACCCTTCAAGCGTTGACCCCGTCTCAGGCGCCGCTGCCTTCAAGTGGCGCCTGCTCCGCAAAATACCACCGCCCGTCTGACACCGTAGCCTGCAACGGCACATCCCAGCTCGCCTGATCCAGTCGCTCGACCTTCTGACACTCATGGGCCAGGCCCAATAGCGTCGGCTTGCGCCAATTCTGGCGCCGGGCCAGGTACGCCAGGCTGCGGTCATAGAAGCCGCCGCCCATCCCCAGGCGCCCCCCCACATCGTCGAAACCGACCAACGGCAATAGCACTAGGTCCAGGGCCCAGACCTTGCGCTGGCGCGCGACATTCACTCGTGGTTCAAGAATCCGGAAACGATTGGGCCGCAGCTTCTCTCCCGGACGTACCCGCTGGAACACCATTTTGGTCCTGGGCCAGGCGCTGAGCACCGGCAGGTAGGTGGCCTTGCCCCGGCGCTGGGCGGCGCGCAGCAGCAGGCGCGGGTCGATTTCACCGTCGGTGGGCAGGTACAGGGAGATATGCCGCGCCCGGCGGAACAGCGGGTGTTGCGCCAGCTGCCGGTACAGCCCGCGTGCGGCCTGGCGCTGCTCGCTGGGGCTGAGTGCACGCCGCGCGCGACGCAGCAGGCGACGAAGTTGCGGGCGGGAGAGGGGGGCGTCGGTCATGGGATAAGGCCGTGGGAGCTGGGTCAGATGGCCCAGCCTACCGCTAAACGGCCGGCGCCAGAAACAACAATGCCAGCACGATGGCTGGCATTGATTTGCAATTCAGGCTCCCCGGATGAACCGCTGTCGACTTAGCCCTTGAACCCGAAAGTTCAAGGTGGAAGATGCAGTAGGCTTTAAGGCTTTCCGTCTAGCGGACATGCACACCAGCCCAACGTGCAACCTCCAGGGTAGTGCGAATCGGCTCAGGGACATCGTCAACTGGCAAGCACCCCAGGGAGTGGCGGGAGTATACCGCAACCGCCTTCAGGAATCAGCTTTGGGTTGTTCCGGATCGGTCGCCAGGACCAGATCGACGCGTTCCAGCAGGTCGCGTACTTGCTCGCGGGTCGAACCGCTGGCCTGTATGTCGGGGCGCTCCTGCTTGTGCAGCAAATCGTGGGTAATGTTGAGGGCGGCCATGACAGCAATGCGATCGGCGCCTATGACTTTGCCGCTGCTGCGAATCTCGCGCATCTTGCCGTCCAGGTAACGGGCGGCGCTCACCAGGTTGCTGCGCTCTTCCTGGGGGCAGATGATCGAATACTCTTTGTCGAGGATCTGCACGGTTACGCTATTGCTTGAACTCATGAGTCTTGCTCCAGGGCCTTGAGGCGCGAAATCATCGATTCGACCTTACGCCGGGCGATTTCATTTTTTTCAATGAGGTGCGCGCGTTCCTCGCGCCAGGTCTTTTCCTGAGCTAATAAGAGTGCGTTTTGACTCTTTAGTTGCTCGACCCTGGTAATTAGCAATTCGAGTCTGGCCATCAGCGCTTGCAGGTCGGTGTCTTCCATTGGATCCCACTGGATTTGTCTGATGAGTGGCAACAGGCTGGGCAAACGAGTTGACGGCCTTGATGGTCTTGGCGCGTCCGCCGATGCTACGATACAAGGCCTCCATTCTAGACATTGCGCCGCTTGGCGCCTAGCTGCCCATGCCCATTCAGAATTCTCCGTACAACGCCTTCGCCACCCTGCTCACCAGCAGCGGTCACCCTGTCTCGCCCGCCGAATTGCACGGCCTGTTGCTCGGTCGCAGTTGCGCCGGCGCCGGTTTTGAGGTCGACGGCTGGTTGATCGACGCCGCCGAACTGCTCGAAGGCGAACCACAAGACAACGTGCGCAACGCCTTGATCGGCCTGCAGGAAATGGTCAAGGGCGAGCTGACCAGCGACGACATGACCGTGGTCTTGCTGTTGCCCAGCGACGATGCGCCCCTGACCGAACGTGCCGCGGCACTGGGCCAGTGGTGCCAGGGCTTCCTTAGCGGTTTTGGCTTGAACTCCCGCGACAGCAGCGCCCTGAGCACCGAAGCCACCGAAGTGTTGCAAGACCTTGCCGCGATCGCCCAGGTGCAAGATGCCCTGGAAGAATCCGATGACGGCGAAAGCGACTATATGGAAGTGATGGAGTACCTGCGGGTCGCCCCCTTGCTGTTGTTCACCGAGACCAACAAGAAAGTTGAACCGGCTGCCAAGCCGTCTTTGCACTAACTGCTTGATAGGGAAGTCCGTCTGCCCATGATTCATATCCCGAAATCGGAATACACCCGCCGCCGCAAGGCGCTCATGGCGCAGATGGAACCCAACAGCATCGCGATTCTGCCGGCCGCCGCCGTGGCGATCCGCAACCGCGATGTCGAGCACGTGTACCGCCAGGACAGCGACTTCCAATACCTCAGCGGTTTCCCCGAGCCCCAGGCGGTCATCGTCCTGATGCCGGGCCGCGAGCATGGCGAGTACGTGCTGTTCTGTCGCGAGCGCAACGCCGAGCGTGAACTCTGGGATGGCCTGCGGGCTGGCCAGGAGGGCGCGATGCGCGACTACGGCGCCGACGATGCCTTCCCCATCACCGATATCGACGACATCCTGCCGGGCCTGATCGAAGGGCGTGACCGGGTCTATTCGGCCATGGGCAGTAACCCGGAATTCGACCGGCACCTGATGGACTGGATCAACGTCATCCGCTCTAAAGCGCACCTCGGCGCCCAGCCGCCGAACGAATTCGTTGCCCTGGATCATCTGCTGCACGACATGCGCCTGTATAAATCGGCGGCAGAAGTGAAGGTCATGCGCGAAGCCGCGCGGATTTCCGCCCAGGCCCATATCCGCGCCATGCAGGCCAGCCGTGCCGGCCTGTATGAGTTCAGCCTGGAAGCCGAGCTGGACTACGAGTTCCGCAAGGGCGGGGCGAAGATGCCGGCCTACGGTTCGATCGTCGCTGCCGGGCGCAACAGCTGCATCCTGCATTACCAGCAGAATGACGCGCTGCTCAAGGACGGTGACCTGGTGCTGATCGATGCCGGTTGCGAGATCGACTGCTACGCCAGCGACATCACCCGTACCTGGCCGGTCAACGGTCGGTTTTCGCCGGAGCAAAAGGCGATCTACGAGGTGGTCCTGGCTGCCCAGGAAGCGGCGTTTGCCGAGATCGCACCGAACAAGCACTGGAACCAGGCCCATGAGGCCACGGTGCACGTGATCACCCAGGGCCTGGTGCAGTTGGGTTTGCTTGAAGGCGATGTCGACGAACTGATCGCCAGCGAAGCCTACAAGGCGTTTTACATGCACCGCGCCGGGCACTGGCTGGGCATGGATGTGCACGACGTCGGCGAGTACAAGGTCGGCGGCGAATGGCGGGTGCTGGAGGTCGGCATGGCGCTGACGGTGGAGCCGGGGATCTACATTGCCCCGGACAATCAGAACGTGGCGAAGAAGTGGCGCGGCATTGGCGTGCGCATCGAGGATGACGTGGTAGTGACCAAGCAAGGTTGTGAGATTCTCACCGGTGGCGTGCCGAAGACGGTCGCCGAGATCGAAGCACTGATGGCTGCCGCACGGGCCCAGGTCGCATGACCCGGGTCAATCTGGCGATCATCGGTGGCGGCCTGGTCGGCGCCAGCCTGGCGTTGGCGTTGCAGGCCGGGGCCAAGGCCCGGGGCTGGAAGATCGTGCTGATCGAACCCTTCGCCCCCGGCGACAGTTACCAGCCCAGCTATGACGCCCGCTCCTCGGCGCTGTCCTTTGGCGCACGGCAGATTTATCAGCGGCTGGGTGTGTGGCAGGAAATTTCCCGTCGCGCCGAGCCGATCAAGCAGATCCATGTCTCCGACCGTGGGCGGTTTTCCACCGCGCGCCTGTCGGCCATGGAAGAGGGGGTTCCGGCCCTCGGTTATGTGGTAGAGAACGCCTGGCTTGGCCAGTGCCTGTGGCAGGCCCTGGACAAGGACGTGATCAATTGGCGCTGCCCGGCTGAAGTCACGCGCATGGAGCCGTTGCCGGACGGCTACCGCCTGACCCTGAATGACGAGACCACCCTGGAGTGCGAGCTGGCAGTATTGGCCGATGGCGGCCGCTCCGGGTTGCGCGAGCAACTGGGGATCGGGGTCAAGAATCGCCCTTACAACCAGAGCGCGCTGATCGCCAACATCACCCCCAGCGAAGCCCATAACGGCATGGCCTTCGAGCGCTTTACCGATGACGGGCCGATGGCCTTGCTGCCCCTGCCGGAAAATCGCTGCGCCCTGGTCTGGACCCGTCTGGGGATGGATGCGCAGCGCCTGGCCAGCCTGGATGACCGCAGTTTCCTCAGCGAGCTGCAGGGCGTCTTCGGTTACCGCCTGGGCACCCTCAAGCAAGTGGGCGCGCGGCATCTTTACCCGCTGTCGCTGGTGGAGGCCGAAGAACAGGTGCGTCCGCATCTGGCCGTCCTCGGCAACGCCGCCCACAGCCTGCATCCGATTGCCGGCCAGGGCTTCAACCTGTCGCTGCGCGATGCCCAGGCCCTGGCCGATGCGTTGCTGGCCAGCCAGGGTTCGCCAGGGGATTTCGCCACCTTGCAGGCTTATCGCGAACGCCAGCGCCAGGATCAGGCCCTGACCGTGGGTTTCTCCGACCAAGTCACCCGCCTGTTTGGCAGCCAGCAGCCGCTGGTGTCCCTGGGGCGCAATATCGGCCTGCTGGGGTTGGATCTGTTGCCCCCGGCCAAGCGCTGGTTTGCCCGTCAGGCCATGGGCCTGGGTACGCGCCCGGATGCTTAAGTGGCTGAACCAGCGGTTGGGCAAGGCGCGCCTGCTGCGCTGGGTCATGTGCATCTATCCGCCGTATCTCGGGGCCGGGGTGCGGGTCCGCCACATCAGCGCGGATTTTCGTGAGGTCCGGGTGTCCATGGGCCTGGGCTGGTACAACCGCAACTATGTCGGCACCCAGTTCGGCGGCAGCCTGTACGCCATGGTCGACCCGTTTTACATGTTGATGCTGATGGAAAACCTCGGCCGCGAGTACATCGTCTGGGACAAGGCCGCCACCATTGATTTCATCGCCCCGGGCAAAGGCCCGGTGTTCGCCCGGTTCACGATCGACCAGGCCCTGCTCGACCAGATCCGTCAGCACACCGCCAGTGGCGAGAAGTACCTGCCGTTGTTGCAGGTGGATATCCACGACGGCGACGGCACCTTGGTGGCGCGGGTCGATAAAACCCTTTACGTGCGGCTCAAGCCGCAAGCGAGACAGGCTTAAAGCATGGAAATGCGCGCAGATCTGCTGATTGTCGGTGCCGGAATGGTCGGTAGCGCCCTGGCGCTGGCCTTGCAGGACAGTGGGCTGGAAGTCCTGCTGCTCGATGGCAGCCCGCTGACGGTCAAACCCTTCGCTGCCGAAGCGCCCTTCGAGCCGCGGGTGAGTGCCTTGTCGGCGGCCAGCCAGCGGATCCTGCAACGCCTGGGCGTCTGGGAGGGCATTGCCCGACGCCGCACCAGCCCCTACGCGCAGATGCAGGTCTGGGATGGCAGTGGCACCGGGCAGATCCACTTTTCGGCGGCCAGTGTGCATGCCGAGGTGCTGGGGCATATCGTCGAGAACCGCGTGGTCCAGGACGCCTTGCTCGAACGCTTGCACGAATGCGACCTGGGCCTGCTGGCCAATGCGCGCCTGGAGCAGATGCGGCGCTCCGGGGATGACTGGCTGCTGACCCTGGCCGATGGCCGGGTGCTGCGCGCGCCCCTGGTGATCGCGGCGGACGGCGCCAACTCGGCGGTGCGGCGCCTGACCGGTTGCGCCACCCGCGAGTGGGATTACCTGCACCACGCCATCGTTACCAGCGTGCGCAGCAGCCAGCCGCACCAACTGACCGCCTGGCAGCGTTTCACCGACAACGGCCCCTTGGCGTTTCTG